>CABQAA010000055.1 GCA_902461995.1 uncultured Oscillospiraceae bacterium
ACAGCGCTGGTAAGCGCATTTTCAAGGGCATATCATTCACTGAATAATGAGGTCACAATTTTTAACGACAGCGTTGCAAGAAGCCTGTTAACCGATGATGAATATTGTCAAATTGCAAGCAGTATGTCGGCGGGAATTGGATTTTTCAATCCTTTATTTTCAGGAAATTCAGAGCAAGCGCTCAGATGGATAGTAGATAATCAGTTATCCCCTTCTCCGCTTGGAAGGGCGGCTTTTGCTGAAAAATCTCTTGAACGGGCTGTTCAAATCGGTGCAAAGCGATATCTGATTTTCGGCGCTGGATATGACACCTTTGCGTATCGTCAGCCCTCGTGGGCAAACATGATGGAAATATTTGAGATTGACCACCCTGCAACGGCAAATGATAAACAAGAACGATTGAAAAAAAACGACATTCAAATTCCCGATAATGTTCATTATATTGAAGCTGATTTTACGGAAAAAGCGTGGCAAAACGCATTAGTGAACAGTCCGGCTTTTGCCGGCGATAAAATAAGCTGCTGCGCTATTCTCGGCGTTTCATATTATCTTTCAAAGGAATGCTTTGAAGTTTTAATTTCCGTGATAAGCGACATTGTTCCAAAAGGCAGTTCAATTATATTCGATTACCCGGACGAAAACAGTTATACCGATAAAGCAGGAGAACGAGCGAAAAAACAATCTATGCTCGCAGGCGGGGCAAACGAAAAGATGTTGGCTAGCTATTCTTATTGTGAAATGGAACGACTACTATCTGAACATGATTTTTTGATATATGAACACTTAACTCCAAAGGAAATGACTGAACAGTACTTCGAGACTTATAACAGGGCAAACCCTATGTATCCGATAACTGCGTTTGACAATGTCAATTATTGCCTTGCGGTGAAAAACTGAAAACAGCACATATAAGGGCATTACCGTTATTGCAAAACGGTGAAGTTCTTAAAACATTTATCACAGGGACGCTTACATATAAAAATCGACAAATTAATTCTAAAATGTACGGATGGCTACTCAAACGAGCAGCCATCTTTTTTTATAGGCAGAAATAGGTATTAGATTTTATTCTGCCTACCCCCATATAAATCATACGAAAGCAGACCATTTTCATCAATTATGCAAAGTTTTAATTCTTCGAGCAACACACTCAATTAGCTTTTTAAATGGTATTTTTAATCAGATATTGAAAGCCATCGGCAACTATTTCATCTGTTGCAAATTCTTTTTTGAACTAGTGTGTTGCAAAAGTGTTGCAAAAACAAATTCGTTAAAAAAGAGAAAGCCTGAAAGCCCGCATAAAGACAGGTTTTCAGGCTGTTCTAAACCAAGGGGGTCTATTCCCACTCGATGGTGGCGACCGGCTTGGGAGAGAGATCGTAACACACCCGGTTGACGCCCGGTACCTCGCTGAGGATCCGGTTCGTCACCCGATGGAGCACCGGCCAGGCGAGTTCCTCGACCTCAGCGGTCATGGCGTCCACCGTATTGACCGCCCGGAGGATAACCGGATATTCGAAGCTGCGGGCACCGCCCCGCACCCCGACCGAACGGAATTCCGGCACGATGGTGAAATACTGCCAAACCGTCTTGTCGAGCCCCGCCTTCTGGAATTCCTCCCGCAGGATGGCATCGGATTCCCGCACCGCTTCGAGGCGGTCTCTCGTGATAGCGCCGAGGCAGCGCACCCCCAGTCCCGGACCCGGGAAAGGCTGGCGGTAAACCATGCTCTCGGGCAGGCCGAGAGCCAGGCCGCAGGCCCTCACCTCGTCCTTGAAGAGCTGCCGCAGCGGCTCCACCAGCTGGAACTGCAGGTCATCGGGCAGACCGCCGACATTGTGATGCGACTTGACCATTTTGTTGGTCTTGGTGCCGCTCTCCACGATGTCGGGGTAAATCGTACCCTGGGCGAGAAATTCGATTCCCTCGAGCTTGCGAGCCTCTTCCTCGAACACGCGGATAAACTCCGCGCCGATGATTTTCCGTTTCTGCTCCGGATCCGCCACCCCGGCGAGCTTGCTAAGGAACCGTTCAGAGGCGTCCACATAGACGAGGTTGGCTTTCATCCGGCTGCGGAACACTTCGACCACCTGCTCAGGCTCGCCCTTGCGCAGCAGGCCGTGGTTGACGTGCACGCAGGTCAGCTTGTCCCCGACTGCGCGCAGCAGCAGCGCGGCGACAACCGAGGAATCCACCCCGCCCGACAGCGCCAGAAGTATCTTCCGGTCCCCCACCTGCTGCCGCACCTGCTCGATCTGATCTTCAATAAAGCTCACCATGTTCCAGTTGGCTTCGGCTCCGCAGGTACCGAACACGAACGCGCGAAGCGCCTCCTGCATCGCCGCATCCTCCTCGGGCCACGCGGCAAGGCTCGGCACCCCTTTTACCTGGGGACAATCCACGGCCAGCATCGGCAGTCCGCAGGTAAGCAGCTCTTCTCGGACGTTCACGACATGGCCGTTTTCGTCGCGGTTAGGTCCGCCGTTGAGTATCACGCCCCGGACATGGTCGAGCGCGTGCAGCTGTTCGAGGGTCAGGTCATGGGGATAGATCTCGCTGTATACCCCGAGCGCGCGGATGGCCCGCGCGGCCGTCGTGCTGTCCTGGCTGCCCAAATCCAAAATGACGATTTTGTCCTGTTTCATGCTGGTTCTCCTTTTATGTTGGTTTCTCCGGTTTTGGCT
Source organism: uncultured Oscillospiraceae bacterium (assembly GCA_902461995.1). Classification (GTDB taxonomy): domain Bacteria; phylum Bacillota; class Clostridia; order Oscillospirales; family Acutalibacteraceae; genus UMGS1623. The sequence continues at coordinate 2,685 of CABQAA010000055.1, forward strand.
GGCGGAGCCGGGCATGTTTTTTTGCGCAGTCCCGGCAGTAGCCATAGACCTGCACCACATGATCCGTCACCACAAAATCCGCCGTGCCGGCGATTTCCTGTTCCAGATGGGCAAGCGGACATTCCGGCAGATCCTGCATCCGGTTGCAGTCCCGGCAGATCATATAATGCCGGTGAGGATGGCCCCCCGCCACGCTGTAAAAACTCTCCCCGTTTTCCAGCTGCCCGCGGATCACCTCGCCCCGCTCCTGCATCGCTTCCAGATTCCGATAGACCGTCGATTTGGCCAAGGTCGGCTGATCCCCGGAGGCACGCCGATAGATTTCCGCCGGTGTCAGCGGTTCCGCCGCCTGCTCCAGTATGGACAAAATCAGCTGTTTTTGCTTCGTCAAACGCGTCTTTCCCGCCACCGGTTCCGCCCCCTTTTTCCTATTGTATCCGGGCGCGGGGCGGCTGTCAACCTTTCCCGGCATCCTTTTCGGTGAAGGGGGATTCCGCCAGCCCGTCCCGGCTCAGCATCGTCTCCAGCACCCGGATATCGGTCGCCACGTCCAGCGCATCGGATGCAAACAGGCTGTCGAGTTCTTTCTCGAACGCCTTGACCAGCATCCCGGCCGCCTCGACGATTTCCGTTTTGGTTTTGGTTACGGAAGCAGTCTGCACACCGCCCGCTTCCAGGGAAGCATAGGTTTCCAGCAGCTTTCCCGCCGTGGGGAGGTAATACCCGAGGAATTTCCGCACCTGCGGCCTCTGCTCCGGTTTTTCGCTGACCACTCCCACAATATCGCCGGTTAGAGACTGGATACGTTCGATGCAGGCGGACAGTTCCCGGTTTTTAATGGTGCGCCTCAGCTCGGTCAAACGGTCGAGAAGCTCGCGGTTTTCACTCCACAGACTGTCCTCCTGATTCCCCGCCACCTGTGGAGCCGCCGCCCCCGCCGGGACACTGCCGATGCGGTTGGAGAGCAGCAGGGAGGCCGTCCTGGCCTTGACGGCCATCACGGCTTCGTAAAACGACGGATAATCGTAAAATTCCAGATAGGTGCGGTCGGCACCGGTCGGGCTGTACAGGCGGGTGCCCCGCCACAGCATCGCGAGGCGGCCGGGACGGCCGGACGAGGGCGTCTCGAGCTCGATGGCCGAAATATCGGCCATCGAGAACACGCAGTCCTCCAGCTGATTCTGCTTGGTAACCCGGTTTTTCTGCCGTAGGATCCGGACCTCGTTTTTGTCAAAGTCCAACTCCAGACGGGCGTCGATCGCTTTGCATGTACGCGTCATCCGACCATCCTCCGTTCCTGTTCATGATACCATGGATAAAAGAGGGATTCAATGAGAATTTGCGCGCGGCTGTTCCGCCGGTGCCGTTTGTATGGGACAAACGGCAAACAAGCAGGGGAACACGGCCGTGTCCCCCTGCTTGTTCCGGACCGAGCGGCCTGTCCGCCCGATTAAACGTCTTCTTCAAACGCATCCTTGCCCACGCCGCAGACCGGGCAGACAAAATCGTCCGGCAGATCTTCAAACGCGGTTCCGGGGGCAATGCCGTTGTCGGGATCTCCCACTTCCGGATCGTACTCATAACCACAGACTGTGCAAACCCATTTGTTCATACTGACACTCCTTTACTTTGATGGCTTTATTCTCCCATCCGGCTCCGCAAAATATACAAGCCGGATGCCGGAGGCCTTTCTGTTCCCCCTTACCCGATTTTATGGTATAATAGCCGCAACCACATATGGAAAGGGGATTTTTATCGTATGGTACATCATTCGGCCGACATGCCCCTCGAAGAACGGCCCCACATGCGGGGCGGAGAAGGGACCATCGCCCTGCGGGCCGCATTCACCCCCGGAGACTATGCCTCGCCCGTGCGGCTGTTTTCCCGCATCACCGTGCCGGTCGGCGGATCCATCGGCTACCACATCCACGAACAGGAAGAGGAATTCTATTATGTCCTGGCCGGGCAGGGAGAAATGGACGACAACGGCACCACTGTCACCCTTACGGCCGGGGATGCGACGGTCACAAGAGACCATGAAGGGCATGGCGTCGTCAACACCGGAAGCACGCCTCTGGAACTGCTCGCCGTCATCGTGCGGAACTAGCAGGGCGGCCGCGACCATACATTGAGGTCACTATACACTGCCGCACAAAAAAATGCAAGCTGAAATTTGTAAATTTTTGGAGTACAGCCAAAAATAAACCGGCCGGATCCACAACCGTCCGGACAGACCGATCCCCGGCAGCGGTTATTCGCTGCCGGGGATTGTTTTCTATGCCGCCGGTTCCGTCGTCACGGAGATTTCGAACGCCAGGGTCGTCAGCGGATCGTCGGTTATCTGGATCTGCTCCGGGGCAATATATAGCAGGAACGGCGTTAATTCATCGGGTTTGAGCACATCCCCCTCCCCGACCGCTTCCGCATAGCCGGAGGCAATCAGCGCCCCCTCGCCATTCGTGACCTTGATTTCCATCGAGCGCAGCTGCTGCGCCGCCCCCATGCCGTTCGACAGATTCATGCGGACCGCCAGATGTCCGTCTGTCGTATAGTAGGCCTGTGTCACGGCGCCTTTGACACCGTCGGCCGACACCTCCGGCCTGGCGTCGGGCTGCTGATAGACCGTGGCCCCGTCCCGGGGCGCCTTGCCGTCCCCGATCGGCGGCATGGTGGACGCCGCACAGCCCGCGAACAGAATCACACTGAAACAGGCGATCAGAAGCCCGCCGACAATTCGTTTTTTCATGTTTCCCGCATCCCATTCTATATATGGTGATGTTATTATAACGAAAAAGCACGCAAGAGTAAAGCCGGCCCGTTATGTAAACGCTTTCCCGTCTGGACGGGAAAGCGGGGGATCAGAACATGCCGGTCACATTGTCGACGAGTTCGCCCACGTTCCGCAGAGCCTTACCCACGTTCTTTTTCAGGCTCTTTTTGCCGTGCATAGCCTTGCTGCCCACGGCACCGGCAATGCAGCCCACGGCCACGCCCATACCGACGCCCTTCATGAACCCCATAACGCCTTTTGTCATGACTCGAAGCACTCCTTTCAACTGCGGGATTGGTTTCCGCTTTTTTAGCTTGTCCTCCCGTTTCGACAACTTCCCCGGAACTTATTGGAAGGCGGCCCTGAAAATTTTAGGGCTTTCTGTATAAAACGGCCTTCACTTCCATATGGTATAGGAGAAAAATCCAAACACGGCGGAATCTTGCATTTCCACCCACGCATGTTTCAAAAACAGGAGGAGAGACACCATGACCACCACCATCAGCCGCCGGGGACTGGTCCGCCTGATCAGCTATGCCGTGGCCCTCATTGCGGCCCTGGCGATCGCCGCAGCCAGCGGCTACGCGGCCGCCAACCGGTATCGCTCCACAATCGAATACGGCTATCAGCGCGCGCTGGGGGAACTCGGCGAGTATATCAGCAACCTCGACATCACCCTGCAAAAAGGGCGGTACGCCACGACGGAAAATCAGCTGCAGGGCCTGGCATCCAAATTGTGGCGAGAGGCTGGCAGTGCCAAAAGCTGCCTCGAGCAGCTGCCTCTGGATGGAGACGAACTGAGCGGCATCCATAAATTTTTATCCCAGGTCGGAAACTTCTGCATGTCGCTGTCCCATCGCGCGGCGGCCGGACAAGCCATCACCGACGAGGAAACCGAGACTCTCCAAAAACTGTCCGCCTATGCCAAAAACATGACCACCCGTCTCGCGGACATGGAGGCCGGGCTTTACACCGGCGCCCTTTCGTTCGGGGAGGTCACAGAGCATATGCAGGCGACGGGACTCCCCGAGGAGACAACCGACCTGCAGTCGGGCTTCCTGGAAATGGAGGAGGAGCTGGCGGACTATCCCACCATGATCTATGACGGACCTTTTTCGGATCATATTTATCAGCAAACGCCGCGGGCACTGGACGGCCAGTCGAATTTTCCCGAAAGTTACGCTCTCGAAGCTTTGAAGACACTGAGCGGGGTCAAAGAGATTCAAGCGGCCGGCGAAACGGCCGGCGGCATGCCGTGCTATCAGTTTGCCGGGGACAGTTTCACCGCGACGGTCTCCAAGCAGGGCGGCAAAGCGGTATACTTCTTAAACTCCCGTCCGCTGGGCGAGGCGGGGCTGACAGTCGAGCAGGCGCTCGAAAAAGGTGACGCCGTTATGCGGGAAGCCGGACTCGGAGATTTTGCCTACCGCTACTACAGCCTGAACAACGGCGTCCTCGCCATCAACTATGCCGCTGTGCAGGAAGGGACCATTCTGTATCCGGACCTGATCAAAATCGGCATCGCGATGGACAACGGCCAACTGGTCAGCTACGATGCGAACGGATATCTGATGAACCATACGAACCGCATCCTGCCCTCGCCGACAGTCGGCGAGGCTGAGGCGCGCAGCCGTCTCAGCCCCCACCTGACGGTCCAGGGAGAGGGGCGCCTCGCTCTCATCCCTACGACGCAGCAGACCGAAGCCCTGTGCTATGAATTCTCCTGCACGGGCGATCCGGGAGGCGAGGCCGAGACGCCCGACCGGGTGCTGGTCTATGTCAATGTTCAAACAGGACTGGAAGAGCAGATCCTCATCCTCATGCAGGACGACCTGGGTGTCCTCGCGATGTAACACCGCCGAGCGAAACGGACACCGCCGTTTCAGATTGGATCTTTCTTATAACTCACACTACCTGTGGAATTCAGAAGATCACCTGCGCCAAATCCCGTCCGGTCCTGCCTTCCGCATCGGGATATAGGGATCCGAAGGGACAACCGCATAAGCCAAAAGACAGACGGCTGCCGCCGTCTGTCTTTTCTTTCATTCGTCCAATGAAACATTTTACAGCACATAAAGCCGGCATGCAGTCCACACTGCCCATAGAGAACGGTACGCCAAGGTCCCCGAAGAGACTGCCGCCCATCTCCGTCGGGCCGGGACCAAAGAAAGCGTCCGATTCTCCCGCTGTCAGCGGCTGCGAACAGACAAGCATACAAAAAGTTTTGGGACCGCTCATGGCAAACCCCTCCTTAAATTCAGAGAGCAACCCGTTTGCATATCGGACTTTGCGTCGGCTTCCCGCCGCTCAAATCCGTTTATTCATCCATTTCCCGCTGCGGAACCGCAGATAGGTCATCAGGAACCGCACGAGCTGGTCCGCCGCAAGGCCCAGCCAGGCTCCGAACAGCCCCAGCCCGACCGGGTAGCAGAGTACCCATCCAGCGAGCGGCCGTACCACCAAAACGCTGACGAGCGAGACCACCGCGGTGAAAACCGTGTCTCCCGCCCCCCTGAGGCAGCCGGAAAAGACCACCTGGGAAATTTGGAGAAACACCTCCACCATCATGACGGTCATGATCATCCGGCCATATGACAGAATGGCCGGATCATTTGAAAATAAGCCGAAAATCGACTGCCCCAGCGTCAGGAAGATCACCGACAGAAAACACGCGAACAGCAGGCCGCACCGCTGGCATACGTTGCCGTAAACCCGCGCGAGATCGGAGCGGCCCGTGCCGAGGCTTTGCCCCACCAGCGCGACCGACGCAACCGACAGCCCGTCCCCAAAGGAAAAGCAGATGCTCATCAGGTTCATCCCAATCTGGTGGGCGGCCATGGGAATGGTGCCGAGTCTCGCCACAATGATGGCGAAGGTCATGAAGCCGATCCGCAGAAAGGCCTGTTCCGCCAGGGTGCTCGACCCGATGTTGGCGATCGCTTTGACCGTCGTCCGGTCGAAGCCGATCCGTTTCACTTCCCGGATGCAGATGAAGTTGTCCCGATGGAGCATGGAGAGGATGCTCATGACGCAGCCGCAGACCGAACCGATGACGGTTGCAATCGCCGCCCCGGCTACGCCGAGGGCCGGAAAGCCGAAATGTCCGCCGATGAGCAGATAGTCGAACAGCACATTGACGGCATTTGATACCAAGTTGGTCGTCAGAGAGATGCGGGTGTTGCCCGCGCCCCGCTGCGCGGCATTAATGACCATGGACACGACGTTGAACACCATGCCGCCCATGATGATGCGGAAATAGGTCACGGCCGGGCCGTGGGTATCGGGCTGCGAGCCCGCCAGACGGAGAATCGGGTTGGCAAACGCCACGCACAGGGTGCTCACCACGATCAGCAGACCTCCAGCGATCAACAGGGCCTGCATCAGCACCTTGTTCGCACTTTCCCGGTCATCTTCGCCCTTTCGTCTGGCCACAATGGCCGAGACCGCCACATTCAGCGAAATAAATACCGCGAGGCCGATGAACTTCGGCTGGGTGGTCAGCCCCACCGCGGCGATGGCGTACAGGCCGAGGGAACTGACCATGAAGGTATCCACCAGCCCCACCAGGCTGACCAAAAAGGACTCCATAATGGAGGGCCATGCCATGCGAACCGTATTCGACAGGATATCCCGGTCGGTCGGGATATCGCCATAAACCGGACGATTTCGCAGAATCTTCTGCGCAGAAAAGAGAAACAAAGCCGCACCGTCTTTCCAATGTAAAGGGTTATGCTGTTAGTATACCGCCGTTTTCGTCATTCGGCAAGCCCGCCGGCAGGCGATGCCGTGCGGAACGGCCCAGCGCACTGTGAATACGGCGGCGCGGCGTATCTTAAAACCGGAGACGGCCGGGTCGATCCAGCCGGAAAACGGCTGAAGCGCCCCTTTCAAAGTATAGGATGAGAACCGCTCAATTCCCGAAGCATCGCAGTCCCGACATCCACCCCGCCAGATTGATTCCCATCCTATACAAAAAAGGCATCGCCGTTTTCCAGCGATGCCTTTTTCTCGTTCCGGCAGTGCCGGAAATTTTATTCGTCTTTCAGCAGGTGCTCCA
>CABQAA010000056.1 GCA_902461995.1 uncultured Oscillospiraceae bacterium
CCGGATCCCCGGCGTCCGCGCACGCAGCCGCCGTCATGCGGGAAATCGGCCTGGACCTGTCCGGCCACCGTTCCCGCCCCTTCACCGCCGCCCTGGCCGCCGATGCGTCCCGGATCATCGCCATGACCGCCGGCCACGCGGCCATATTGTCCGACCGGTTCGGCGTCCCGCCCGCCCGGGTGATCGTTCCCGGCCGCGGCATCCCCGACCCCTTCGGCGGCACGCCCGCTGACTACCGCCGGACCCGGGACCTCCTGGCTGAGGCCATGGATTCCCTGGCCAATTGGATCTGCACGGATTTTCCCGATCCCAACATATGAGAAAGGATGCGCCATGGACACGCACAGTAGTCACAGCCCCGCGGTCCCTCCGCCGGGCATCGCCATCGTCCCGATGCACCCCGATCACCTCGATTCCCTGGCCGATTTGGAAAGCCTGGCTTTTTCCACCCCCTGGAGTTATGACGCCCTCGCGGAGGAGCTTCAGAATCCTCTCGCCGTCTTTCGGGTAGCGGAGGATGTGGACGCGGAAAGCGCGGTCGGCTATCTCGGCATGCACCATATCCTCGACGAGGGCTTCATCGCCAACATCGCCGTCCATCCCGCCTATCGCCGCCTGGGGATCGCCCGGGCGCTGATCCGGGAGGTGCAGGAATATGCCGAATCCCATGAGCTGACCCGCCTGACCCTCGAGGTCCGGGCCTCCAACGCGGCCGCCATCGCTCTGTATGAAGGCATGGGTTTTGTATGCGACGGCGTGCGCCCGGGGTTTTACGATTCCCCCAAAGAGGACGCGCGGATTTACAGCTATTACCTATAACGCCGTTATCGGAAAAGAGGCCAATCATGCCGGTGATCCATCGGGTGGAAGGCCTTTTTCGGATGCTGGGCGAACGGGTCAAGCAAATTGCCTGGGACACGTTCTACACCGAAAGGCGGCGCCGAGTTCCTCTTTGCCTGCCTGTTCCGCAAAAAACGCCGCAATAAAGCGCCGGGGAATGCCCGGCGCTTTCAATAAACCTGTGAGGTGTCCGCCATGTATGTCAATCCCTATGCCGGCCTGTCCGAAGCCCGCCCCCTGCGGGTCAATTTCCACACCCATGCGGGGACAGGCCCCAACACCTGCGGCCGCCACCCGATCGGAGAGGTCGCGGAACGGTACCGGGAACTGGGATACGACGCCCTCTGCCTGTCCAATCACGATCTTTACATCGATGCCTCGTCCTATTCCGACGCCCGGCTGACCCTGCTCGACGGGGTGGAGTATTCCCCCCGGTCCCACATGCTGACCGTCGGCATCCGACGGTCCCTGCACGAGTTGGAACATCAGCCGGCCATCGACGAAACCCGGAAGGACGGCGGCTTCGTCATTCTCTGCCATCCCAATTGGCAGCACAAGGAATATTGGCCCTGGGCAGATCTCGACCGCCTGACGGGATATCTGGGCATCGAGGTCATCAACCAGCTGATCTACCGTCTGAGCGGCTCGGGACTCGCGGTGGACACGTGGGACCACCTGCTCTCGTCCGGCCGGCTGGTCTACGGCTTCGGCAACGACGACTTCCATCTCTACAGCGACGCGGGGCGGAGCTGGAATTGGATCTACGCCGCCTCTCCCGCCTATCCGGACATCCGGGAAGCGGTGGAAGCCGGACGGTTCACCGCCTCCACGGGGCTTACCCTCGACTGCCTGATCCTGGACGACGAAGACACCATCACCGTCCGGGCCAGACATATGAAGGCCAGCTATGTCGACACCTTTACCTACCGCTTTGTCACCGACGGAGGACGGGTCGCGGCCGTCGTAACCGGTCAGGAGGCCCGTTTCACCCTCACAGGCGAAAGCTATGTGCGGGTGGAGGTCATCGGCGAAAACGGTTCCATGCTCTTCACCCAGCCGGTCTACGATCCGGAAAGGCTAAAGCGAATGTGATCAGCGGGGATAGGGGTCCCGCACATCGGTTAGCCCCAGGATATAATCGGCGCTCGTGTGGTAGTATTTTGCCAGCCGGATCAGCGCCCATAGGGGCAGGTCGTGTATCCCTTTTTCGTAACGGCGATACACTTCCCGGTTGCATTTCAATTCGTCCGCAATGTCCTGCTGTGTCAGATCCTTGTCTGTGCGAAGGCTCTCCAATCTCGGCAACACCATATTGCTCACCTCAACCCAATGCTACTATTTTGTTGCATCGAGCCGGCGAATATACTACAATATTGTGGTATTGAATTGTGAGGAGATGAGTATATGGATTTGTGGGAGTCGATCCTCGTGCAGGCCATAGCCAAACAGGGCGTCATCGTGAGCATTCCCGCAGCACCCGATTTCGAAAAACTCTTTGAAATGGCCTGCTACAAGGCCCCGCAGGACATCCGGGCCGTTTTGATGGATGACAGCCTGTCAGATCAAGGTTGTTTTCTGCAAATAGAAGAGATCGTGACGGTTTTTGAAAATCTGGGCAGTGACGCGGACGCGCGTCACGATTTTGGGTAAACATGCGAAAGGAGCCGCCATGGAGTCCCTCATCGGCACTCTGATCGGGCGCTTGATTTCGATATTGGGCGCAGAGGCGTTTTCCTTCTATATACACGGTTCTATTGTTTTAGGGGATTTTCGCCCCGGTTGGAGCGATATCGATATCCTCTGTCTGACGGAAGCGCCTTTGACCGCCTGCCAGGCGGAGCGTCTCCTCCATCTGCGGCAGGAACTGGCCACGGAACACAACGACCCCGGATTCCAGCTTTTAGAGGGCGGCATCCTCTCCCTCGAGGCCTTCCTGGATGCATCGCCCACTCAGGCCGTTTATTGGGGCTCCAGCGGGGTGCATCTGGCTGAAACCTACGCCCTCGATCCCTTTTCCTGTCAGATTTTGCTGGATTCCGGACGGCTCGTGTATGGAAAAGAGATTCGGCCGGCCTTGACCCCGCCGGCCATGGCAGACATCCATCGGGCGATTGCGGCACATCTGCAAGTCACGCAGCGCTTTGGCGCCAGCCCCGGTCCCAGTATTCATGGCGCCGGCTGGATGCTGGATACTGCCCGCGGCCTTTATACCCTGCACACGGGCCATATAGCCGCCAAAACCATGGCTGGCGAATGGGCTTTGCGAGAACAGCTCGTGCCCGCTCCCGCCGTTTTGGAACGGGTGCTGGCCATCCGCCGCCTCCCGCTTCTCTACGCGGACGATGCCGATACCCTTGTCTGGATTTCCTCCATCGGTCCGGCCATTTTATCGTTTGCTGCTGTACTGGAAGCCGCTTTGATCGCCTTTGATCCGGAAACGAATCCCGAAATATCCTTCCCCGGAGGTACCCTATGAACATCCTTGCCCTCGAATCCTCCTGCGACGAGACCGCCGCCGCCGTGGTGGCGGACGGCCGCCGCGTGCTGTCGAATATCGTGGCCTCCCAGGTGGAGGAACACAAGCTGTACGGCGGCGTGGTGCCCGAAATCGCCAGCCGGCGCCATGCCGAGGCCGTCACCGGCGTCACCCGCCAGGCCCTCGACGCGGCGGGGCTCTCCCTGTCCGACATCGACGCCGTGGCCGTCACCTATGCGCCGGGACTGATCGGCGCCCTGCTTGTTGGGGTGAACTTCGCCAAAGGGCTGGCCTTTTCGGCGAAACTCCCCCTGATTCCCGTCCACCATCTGCGCTCCCATATCGCCGCCAACTATCTGGCCAGCCCTGAGCTGGAGCCGCCCTTTCTCTGCCTTGTGGCCTCGGGCGGGCACAGCCATCTCGTCCAGGTGGAGGACTACACCCGTATCCGGGTACTCGGCCGGACCAGGGACGACGCGGCGGGGGAATGCTTTGACAAGGCGGCGCGCGCTATGGGCCTTCCCTATCCGGGCGGGGTGCATCTCGACCGTCTGGCCGCCGGCGGGAATCCCGACGCCTACTTCCTGCCCCATCCGCATGTGGCCGGATCCGCCTACGACTACAGCTTTTCGGGTCTTAAAACCGCGGTGCTCAACCTTCTCCACAACGCCGAACAGCGGGGAGAAACCGTCTCCCTGCCCGATCTCGCCGCCTCCTTTCAGAAAACCGTGGTGGACCAGCTGGCAGGGCATCTTCTGCGCGCGGCGGAGGACACCGGGGCCAAAACGCTCGTTCTCGCAGGCGGCGTGTCCGCCAACTCCGGGCTCCGCTCCCGCATGGAGGCGGAGTGCCGCAGGCGGGGCCTCGCTCTTTACCGCCCGCCGCTGGAGCTGTGCGGCGACAACGCGGCCATGGTGGGTGCTCAGGCGTATTACGAATATCGGGCTGGGGTCCGCGCAGGACTCGATCTCAACGCCGCCGCCACCATGCCGATCGGCTGACGGGGCGGGCGAAGGGACCGTTTCCCCTTCTGTTATATCCCTTTAGAAATGGGTACGTTCGCCGCTCCCCCGGCGAACGTAAAGTCCGCCATTCTATCAGAATGGCTGTCTCCTCTACTCAAAATCCTGCCGTATCCCGCATTTCCCCTCCATAGCCAAAGCCGCCGGTGATTAAATACCGGCGGCTTTTTTATAATCGCAACAAGCTCCCCGGCTTCGCCGGGGAGCTGCCTATCGCACCAGGTCGATAAAATCCCCATCTTCCAATCCGACGGTGCGGATGACCTTCTCATCCAGCCGGATTCCGTCCAGCTCTTCGACCGCGTGACTGTCCGTGCCGATGCTGAACCGACACCCCATCCGCCTGGCCGCGTCGAACATCCGATAATAGGTGTCCCCATACGGCCCTGCATCCGGATCCCCGTGAAAGATACTCAGATTGATCTCGACGGCGACCTCCTGTTCCGCTGCAAGACCAAACAGATCCTCGAACAATCCGTCGGATAAATGGGAGAAAATCGCCGTCAGCTGCCCGGCGTCGTCCCGCGCAACCGGGCAGAAAGGGTGGGCCACGATCACCGGCGTGCCGGTTCCGTGTATCGCGGCCGCTCCCCGGGTGACCAGATCGCGGAACGTCCCGGCCATATGCCGGGCGACGTCCGCCGGAGCAGACACGTCGCGCGGACAGACAAAGTCCACCATGTGAATGTGGGAATGCGGGATGAGCACATAATCGAGCGGCGCCGCCGCCTCTTCCGACAGCCCCACTACCCCTTGGGCAAACTCGGTCTCCACACCAAGGAGCACCCGGATGTCTCCGGTGTCCGCCGGTATGGTGTCCCGGATCTCCATGGCCCGTTCGACGCTTTGCGCCTCATACCAGGGATTCGGTCCCGGCATGGTCACCCGGCTGTCCCACACGTGATTGGAAAACCCTACCGTTTGCAGCCCCCATTTCCGCGCCTGTTCCAGATACCCCGGCACCACGGCGGTTTCCCGGGCGCAAAGGGACAGCGCGGTATGCAGATGCAGATCGTGTCGTTTCAACGGTAGCTCCCCCTATTCCTATGGTCTACTTCCAGTATACCAGAAAATCCGGTCGATTTCACCTATTGAATGCAGATCCGAAATTTTCTTCGTCTTGCCCCGTATACCGAGGCGCCGCCGTTCAGGCCGGCGGAAGGTTTTTTCGCGTTTTTGCAGGATCGCCCGTCCGATTCTGCACTTTTACTGACTTTTTGTTAAAAAATTATCGAATTGTTCACATTTTAGCCATTGATATCCGGCCGCGTTTTGCCTATAATGATATCTAGCGAACTTTGGATCTGTGAATGGTTTGACTACAGAAAGGGGATCTTCCTATGACCAATGCTCTGACCAAAAATCCGACCATCCTTTCCTGGATTGAGGAAAAGATTGCGCTCGTGCAGCCCGACAAGGTTGTGTGGATCGACGGTTCCGAAGAGCAGCTCGACGCGCTGCGCGCGGAAGCCTGCTCCACCGGTGAAATGCTCAAGCTCAATGAAGAAAAACTGCCCGGCTGCTATCTGCACCGTACGGCCGTCAACGACGTGGCCCGTGTGGAACACCGCACCTTCATCTGCTGCGACAAGGAAGAGGACGCCGGCCCCACCAACCATTGGATGGCGCCCGCCGACGCGTACAAAATGCTGGACGACATCGCCCGCGGCAGCTATAAAGGCCGCACCATGTACGTCATCCCCTATTCCATGGGTCCGATCGGTTCCCCGCTTGCCAAGGTGGGCATCGAGCTGACCGACTCCATCTACGTCGTGCTGAACATGTGCATCATGGCGCGGGTGGGTCAGAAGGTCCTCGACGTCCTGGGCGACAGCAACGACTGGGTGCGCGGCCTGCACTGCAAATGCGACATCGACGAGGAGAAACGGTATATCTGCCACTTCCCGCAGGACAACACCATTATCTCCGTCAATTCTGGTTACGGCGGGAACGTGCTGCTGGGCAAAAAATGCTTTGCTCTGCGCATCGCGTCCAACCAGGGCCGCAACGAAGGCTGGATGGCCGAGCATATGCTGATCCTGGGCCTCGAAAATCCGAAGGGCGAAGTGAAATACATCGCCGCCGCCTTCCCGTCCGCCTGCGGCAAGACCAACCTCGCCATGCTCATTCCGCCCGAGTCCTATAAGAAGAAGGGCTACAAAGTGTGGTGCGTGGGCGACGACATCTCCTGGATGCGCAAGGGTCCGGACGGCCGTCTGTGGGCTATCAACCCGGAAAACGGCTTCTTCGGTGTGGCCCCCGGCACCAACATGAAGTCCAATCCCAACGCCCTGATCTCGACCCAGAAGGGCACCATCTTCACGAATGTCGTGCACAATCTGGACGACAACACCGTTTGGTGGGAAGGCCTCGACAAGAATCCGCCTAAGAATGCCCTGAACTGGAAGGGCGAGAAGTGGGACTGCACCGATGGATCCAAGGGTGCCCATCCCAACTCCCGCTTCACCGCTCCGGCGGAGAACTGCCCCTGCATTTCGTCGGAATTCAACTCCACCTCCGGCGTGCCGATTTCCGCGATCGTGTTCGGCGGCCGCCGGGCCAAAACCGCGCCGCTGGTGTACCAATCCCGTGACTGGAATAACGGCGTGTTCGTCGGTTCCATCATGGCATCCGAGACCACCGCGGCTGCGACCGGCGCTGTGGGCGTTGTCCGCCGCGATCCCATGGCCATGCTGCCCTTCTGCGGCTACAACATGGCCGATTATTGGGCTCATTGGTTCGACATGGGTGAGGTTCTGGGCGACAAGGCACCCAAGATCTTCAACGTCAACTGGTTCCGCACCGATGACGAAGGCCACTTCATCTGGCCGGGCTTCGGCGACAACCTGCGTGTTCTCGAATGGATCATCGACCGCTGCGAAGGCAAGGCCGACGCAGTGGAAACCCCCATCGGCTTTGTGCCGAAGGCCGAGGATATCAACGTCGAGGGCCTGAGCATCGATACCGATACCATCAAGGATCTGCTGCAGGTCGACAAGGATCTGTGGGCCAAAGAAGTGGATGGCATCAAGGAATTCTATGCCCAGTTCGGCGACAAGCTGCCGGAAGAGCTGCGCCATCAGCTCGAAACGCTGGAAAACAACCTGAAATAAGCACGGACTTAAACCGGGCGGTCCGCCAAAAGGCGGGACCGCCCGGTTATTGGGAGAGCCCACGTCCATCCGCCCCGCACGCCCATAGCCTAAAAAAGGGACATGCCGGATGGCCCAATACTGTTCGGAAGAGGACGCAAACTGTTCGGTCTGCGTCCTCTTCCTATTTTTTGTGCTTGTAGTGTGTTCGGTTAACAACCTTGCGGTAAACAACTTGATTTAAGCATTTGATAGTTTCGCTTCATTATGTAATTCTGTAAACGGATATAAAAATACACAAAAAATGATGGAGTGGCGTCAGTGCCACTCCGTTGTTCTATACTCCATACTATCAACAAGTATTGATGACGTTCTAAAAATCAATCCCAAAATGAAAACCCGTGAATTAACCAAATTCAGATTAGTGTAATAAAATTTTGTTGGTTTGGTGTGAAATACATTTGACAAAGCTGTTTTTTCCTTGATATCAAGGCGTTTTCATGGTCTTTTAGAAAGATCTTTCTCTTGTTTTTCGATACAAAAATGGAGTTTGGGTAAGTTTGGTGGAAACGAACAAGAATGGTGTCTGAACAGATATTGTGCTACAAAGAGTTATGCGCACTATTGTCTCGTTGCTATTTTGTCGATTTTGTAATAAAATATCATCAAAATGAAAAACAGGAGTTAGGAGGGCATAAATATGAACTTAAGCAATTTTTCAGAAAAAGCATTACAAAGCCTAAATGGGTATTATGTTTATGCTCTGATAGACCCAAGAACCGATTCAATCTTTTACATAGGAAAAGGAATTGGTGACCGCGTTTTTGCTCACGAAATAGAACAAGATAAAAATTCTGAATCGGAGAAAAGAAAGCTGCAAACAATTCGTGCAATTGAAGCAAAAAATCTTTGTGTAAAGAGGATACTCCTAAATTGGGGATTAACCGAAAATGAAGCTTTTGCCGCAGAAGCTTCTCTAATCAATTGTCTTAACTTCACGAAAAAAGAAAATCTAACAAACATTGTAGCAGGACATCATACGCACGAGGCTCTTGCCGTTGAAGACTTCGAATTGCAGCATGGAGCAGATCGTTTATCCGAAACAGACATAAAGCATAACATCATTGTTATTAAAATTAACAAAAGATATCATCGAGGTATGAGCGATTTTGAATTATACGAAGCCGTCCGTGGTATTTGGAAAGCATCTATAAAAAGCATCACAAGAAGAAAAATAGAGTATGTGTTTGGTGTTTACAATCAATTGATTGTGGCAATATATAAGCCGGATGCGTGGCATTACGTGTATGAAATGATAGATGTTCCCCGACAAGAGGAGATAACCGAGGAAAACTACGAAAAAGTCAAGAATCGTATTTATTTTACATGCCGGGATTATAAACAGATGGACGATAACCAAAATCCTATTTGCACAAATCAATAGCGTCCTTGTCAGTCAATCAATCTTCTCAAAATCCCATTTCTTACTTAGAACCACCCGAAATGCAAGAGACCGATAAGCGGAGGCAAATTCACTCCTTTGCGGTAAAATGGCACAACAAATTTCACAATGCAAAAACAAACTATCACGAATTTATTGACCCCAAGGCAGGAGAGCCCGATATGGGTAAAGAAATGCGTAAATTAGGATTTGAAATGGATTTCGGAAACGCCTTTATGCCTGTTTATGGAGACGCAATCAATGATGAAAAAGACTTGAACAAGGTGATTGACCAAATCGATGATATAGCTTTGCTTGGCTCGGCCATCTATTCTAAGTGGCGGCATTATAACCATTGGGCATATTGTGGAGAGGAAATTTTGGAACCGCAGAATCGAGCGTGGTTTGTTTTGGCGTTAAGCAGATTGGCAGAACTGACCGTTAGTTATTGAAGTTTATCTTGCAAGAAACCCCACCCATTTTACAATGAACCGGCCCAGAATGTGCGAACAGCACAAAAAGCCCCCTAAAGTAGGGATATGCAATTTTCAAGCAACAAACTGGCGCCGCAATTCCAGTGGCGTCAGTTTTGTTTTCGTTTGAA
>CABQAA010000057.1 GCA_902461995.1 uncultured Oscillospiraceae bacterium
ACGTGCCGGTCAGGTCCAGATGGCGCAGCAGCGTCTCCGCGATCTGGCGCGGGGCACGGTGAAAGGCCCTGGCGGAAACCAACGCCGCATTGACGGCCAGGTCGCCGTGCGCCCGGTCTCCCGGCACTTCGACGGTGAAGGCCGGCATCGGCTCGGCCGGCAGATCCCCTGCCGCCACGGCTTGTCCCGCCGCCCGGAGGACAGCCTCGCGCACCTGATTCTCAGCGACTGTTACAACGTTTTGCATGGATGGGCCTCCTGTTTATTGAACTTCCTTGACGGATATATGCACATCGTGAACCGACGCGACGCCGGCGTTCATATCGAGCGTATACGCAAAGCGGAGATCCCCGCCGGAACGGGATAATGTGCTGGACAGCTCCTTCGTATACACCCCCAGCATGAGCGCGCCGTACGGGGTTTCGTAGCTACATTGATGGCGGCGCCCTTTCTGCAGCACAAGCAGGGAATTCATGTTTCCCGTCCGCTCCAGCAACACCTCATCGGGTCTGACCAGAATGGAGGTGGTGACCCCCTCCATTCCGGTGGCGGCCGACTCCTCATAGGTCAGTCTCCAGCCGTCTTCGGCGGGGTCCATGCCGCCTGTGGTGGTCAGTTCAATCGTATCCCGCTCCCCATCGACAACCTGGGTCCCGGTGATGGAAATCAGTACGTCCATGTGATGTCTTCCTCAAATTGTTTTCGTCATAAAAGGCAGGGTTTCAGGCCTCGGTCAGGGTTTCGATATCCACCCGCTCGGTGTCGCCGCCTACATCCCGCCCCAGGAACATCCGGGCGACATGTGTAAAATCATCCGGCAGATCGCTGACATAGAAATGGCACATGCCGGCTCTTTTGGTTAGGTTCAGGGCATTGTCCCGCTCCAGGCGTTCCGCACACAGAGCGGCGCACGCCTCTCCCGAATCGACCAGAACGACATCCGGTCCCATCACAGCGGAAATCACCGGAGCCAGCAGAGGATAGTGGGTGCAGCCGAGAATCAGGGTATCCACGCCCTTGGCGCGTAGCGGTTCCAGATACCGTCTGGCGACGGCGGCCGTCGCTTCGTTGTCCAGTTCGATCCAGCCGTTTTCCACCAGCGGGACAAACAGCGGACACGCGACCGCGTGGACCTCGGCGTCTGGCCGGACTTCCTGAATCCGCCGCTGGAAAGAGGCGGAACGGATGGTTGCAGAGGTGCCCAGGATGCCGATGCGGCCCGACCGGGAGGCCCTGACGGCGGCGTCGGCGGTGGGTTCCACCACACCCATGGCGGGAACGGGAAGTTCGCGCAGAATATGGGGGGCGACCGAACTGACCGTGCCGCACGCCGCGATGATCATTTTGACATCCCGCGAAAGAAGGAACCGGCCGTCCTGACGGGTATATTTTTCAATTGTCTCCGGGCTGCGGGTGCCGTAGGGAACCCGCCCGGTATCGCCAAAATACACAATATCCTCACCGGGCAGCTTGCGAAGCAGCTGCCGGACGACCGTCAATCCCCCCAAGCCAGAATCAAAAACGCCGATGGGCCGGTTGTCCATCCCGATTCCTCCTCTGAGCGTCGCGTCCCATATGCCGCACGCTGAAATCTTATCATAGCATGTTTTTCGCCCCGGCGCAAGATCGGATACAGACCTTTTCCGGCGCATCCGAACAGACCGTCCCGCAGCTTCTTCCAGCCGGAGAAAGCCGCGGGGTGTTGACCCCGCGGCCGCGTTTCAGGATGTCTTGACGGCGAAGTTGGAAAACGCCGCCGTCAGGTTGAGGGACGGTACCTTGAGAGCGAGCAGGCTGCCGCTGTCCGGATCCGAGAGCAGCTCAAACTGCCCGTTGACCGAATCCCCCTGGGTTTTGACCCCCTCGTCCGTCACTTCCCCCTTGGCCGCACCGCCCCGGAACGCCACATCCAGCGCATCGATGATGCCTTTTCCCAGCGCACTTTCCGGAACCTCGGAGGGATCGACCCCGAACGTCAGGCCATACATCTTCATGGAAATGTTCTCCCCGTCCCACATCATGGTCATATTCTTGAGGGAGGCGGGCTCGGTAAAGGCCAGGGTCAGCGTCCCCGCGTTCAAACGGGTCAGATGTCCGGCGATATCCATGTCCCGGTAGGTCAGTTTGACATCGCATTCAAACCCTGTCACGACAGGGGCCTCGGCCTTTCCGCCGCTCTTTTTGCAGCTGCTCATGGCCAAAACCAGGCAGAGTACGGCGGCCGCCAGAAACACCAGGGCGGCAAGGCCTCTCTTCCAGGAGATGCGGCAGACCATAGGGGCTCAACTCCTATTTTTCCAATTTGGAAAACAGTCCGCCGAGCTCCTCCGTCAAATCGGATGGCTGCATCGCGTGCTGCGACAGCCGGGCCGCCGCCCGGTCCCCCGCCAGTCCGTGCAGATGCACGCCGCACATCGCCGCCTGGGCCGGCTCCATCCCCTGGGCCATCAGAGCGGCTACCATACCGGCCAGCACGTCCCCGCTTCCGGCCGACGCCATGCCCGGATTCCCGGTCGTGTTCAGCAGGGCGCAGCGGCCGGGGGCCGCGATGACGGTCTGATATCCTTTGAGGACCACCACCACCTGCTGTTCCTCGGCAAACTGGCGGGCGAGCTCGACCCGGTTCTGCTGCACCTCGTCCACACGGCATCCGGCCAGACGGGCCATCTCTCCGGGGTGAGGGGTCACGACGACGGGCACATGGGCTGTTTTCCCTATATGTATATGCCCTGCAGCCGCATTTATGCCATCCGCATCCAAAACGACCGGACAGGTGGCCTGCTCCAGCACATCCGCCACCACGGCCGTCACCGAAGGGCCCCGTCCCAAGCCGCAGCCGCAGAGCACCGCCGTGGCCCGCTTCATCTCTTCCCGCAGCGGATGGCGCGACTCGACCGCCACCAGGCCTTCGGGTGTCTCCGGAAGCAGGCGATAAACCGCCTCGAGATTCACCCCCGCCGCGATCGGATACAAGGACCGGGGCAGCGCCGCCGTCACCAGACCCACGCCGCTTCTCTGGGCAGCCCGCACGGCCAGCAGAGCCGCACCGGCCATCCCCACGCTGCCGCACACGGTTAGCAGGTGCCCGTACGTCCCCTTATGGCTGTCCAGCGAACGGGGCATGAAACAGGCCTTCACCATATCCCAGTCCACGATCGTCTGACTCGGCGCGTACTGGTCGAGCAGGGCGGGATCGATCCCGATCTGCGCCACTTCCACCGGCCCGGTGAGCTCCGACGCCCCGTGGACGAGCAGCCCCGGCTTCATCGCCGTAAAGGTGATGGTCAGCACCGCCCGGAGGGTATCCTCGTCATACACGCCCGAATCCGCACTGAATCCGCTGGGAACATCCAGCGCGATCACGGGAGCGTTGGACTGATTGGCCAGCCGGAAAACCGGGCGCAGAGCATCCGGCAGCCGGCCATGGAATCCGATGCCGTAGACCGCATCCACCAGGAGATCGGCCTCCCGCACGGCCGTCATCGCCAAATACGGTTCCGTCTCCATATTGCACTGAGCCGCACCCATCCCGACCGCGCGGGCATACATATCTGCCGCATCGGATGTGCCAGGCCTGCCGCAGAGAAGGACGATCGTCACGTCGGCGCCCTCTTCCATCAGCTTGCGCGCCACGACGAAGCCGTCTCCGCCGTTGTTTCCTTTGCCGCACAGAACCGACACCTTCCGGCCCCGCACTTCATACCGCGACCGGATCAAGCGCCCCGCGGCGCTGCCGGCGTTTTCCATCAGTCTGGGATAGTCGAGTCCCGCCGCCACCGCGGCCGCTTCCACCAGGCGCATATCCCGAGCCGTCAGTATCTTCATATCCGGACCTCCCTTTCCGTCTCTGTGTGGCCTTTTCTGCATAAAATAGAAAAGGGGCGTGGCCCCGAACCGCCCCTGCGGCTGCCGGGGGCCCGCCCCATTCGTATCCGATTGCCTTATTGCTGCGCCAATTTGCGGTCGACGTCCAACATGAGAAGCTTCGGCAGAGCAGCTTTAAACGCCTCCATAACCCGTTCTTCCGGCTGGAAAATCACAAGGGTACTGCCGCTTTTCTTGCTGCGATAAGTAAAATACCAGACACCCGGCTCGACCTCCGAAGGAGCGGCCATGACGGTCCGATCAAAACGCCGGCCCGCAAATTCCGCCGGATTATAGGGTCCGGCCGTTTCGATTTTGCTGCCCGCAACCGAAACCACCCGTTTGCGTTTGCGCTGCGCAATAATTTGGTCGATATCGATATCCCCGTTGGTGACGCTGTACTCGTATTCAATATTCTGCGAGGTGACCAGCCACCAGGCTCCATAAATGAGCAGCATGTCGATCACCAGCGAGAAATACCCTAAAAATATAAACAACAGAAAGACCAATACAACGGTCAGAAAAATGGTGCCCGCAATGATGGCGATCTCCTTCGGCCCTTTTTTCTTCGCCACAATTTGTTCGACAAACGTATCCATGTCCGACACTCCTTAAACATAAAGGGCCATCGCCCCATTCCTTGACCTTCGCACAGACGGCCGGCGACAGAGAACTGCACGTCGTCCGGATACAGACATTATATCATACAATAAAAAGGCTTTTCAATGAGTAGCGGCAAAATTCCGTGAACGATTAGTAAACAATGTCGCATTTTTCAGCAGGATCCGGCCAAATTGGTTCAAAAATCCCCCGGCCGGCACCCGCCGTCGGGGGATTTTACGGTACCTGCGGCCATTCGCGGCCGGGCAATTTGCGGGTATAGTAGAACATATCTGCCACCCGCCCGCCGAAATCCGCCTCGGGCAGAAGGGCTACCCGCTCGAAGCCGAGCCGCTCCGCCAAGCGAACGGAGCGGCCGTTCTCCGCATCGATACAGGCAAACATCCGCCCCAGCCGCAGTTCTCCGGCCGCGTAATCCAGCACCGCCCGGGCCGCTTCGGCGGCATACCCCTGTCCCCAATAGTCCCGCAGGAAGAGATAACCGAGTTCCCCAAGATACCCGTCCACCACCCGGTTGATGGTGCATTCCCCGATATACAAATCTTCTCCCCGCAGGGTGACCGTCCATTCGGTGGGGGTTCGGCGGCGGACGAGCTGGGTCAGCGTCGCCCCGTCCTTAGGGGGATGTCCGCCAAGATAGCGGCGGATTTCCATATCCTGAAAAGCCTGCAGCATCCGGGGGACGTCCCGATGCAGTCGACGACGGAGGATCAGCCGTTCCGTCTCCAAAACCGGAGCCTCTGATTTCACCATCGCATCCATCCCCCTTTTTTATTCCATAATCCGTCTTTTATTCAGTATAGCATATTTTACAGGATTTGGAAAGAAAAGAATGTGATTTACCCATCCTCGGCGATATCCGTCTCGGATGGCAGACCACTCCGCCCCTCCGAAAGGGTGCGGACCCGCTCTGCGGACAGGGCCGACGGCAGCGGAATCCGCTCATCGCCGTCCGGATCCGTATTGGAAAGCTGCATTTCCGTCAGATATTTCCAGTATTTTTTCGGCATATGGTTGCGCTGACAGACGGGGTTTATGCGCTCTTTGATGGCAATGGTCTCGTAAAACGCCTTCCACATCCGGCGGTAGGCCGCATCGTCGGCTGCCCGCTCCGGCAGCCGCAGGTCCTCGGCCGAGGCGATGACCCAGGTTTTCGTATCGGATATGCCGCACAACTCGTGGGTTTTGTCGTGAATGATAAACGGCTGAATCTGAAAACGGGAGACAAAATGCGGCATGAGCGTCGCGACGATGTTGTGCTCCGGGGTGATCTCGCCGTAGTACACGCCGCCCTCCATCTTGGAAAACCGGATAAACTCCCGCAGCAGCCCCGATTCCCGGTTGACCAGAGAACAGAGCTTTTGCAGGCGCATCACCCGTTCATCCGTGATCTTTTGATGGATCACCCGGCCAATTTTCATTCCAAATCGTATATATTTGTATATAATATCCTCTTTGTAAACAGAATTCGACAAAAACCCCGTCCAAACCATGGCATATCCGTCGGCTCCCATCGTCCTGTGAACGCCGCGGATCACCCGCTCCGCTTTGGCAAAGTCGGTGTTCACCTCCCGGTAGCGGCAGTCAAGCTCCTGCTGACAGGCAGATGCCGCATGGACCGCCGCCGGAGCCGGATGGAAGCTGTAGGAATCGAACACCGCCGTAAGCAGCCCTTCCAAGGTTCCGTCGGTGAGCAGCACTACATTTGTCCCGTCCGGCATGCCGCCCTCTCCTCCCTACCCGGTTGAATTCCCGGCAGATCCGCAAAGGTGAGCTGCTGCACAGGCTGCGTCATCGGAAGATTTCCAGGCCGCAGCCGGACGTCTGCCGTCAGATTCTGATAAATAAAGGATTCTGAGAGCCGGGTACCGTCAGCCATCCGGCCTTTACACGTGATAAAATAAACGGCCCGTTTGAGTACCACCCCGATTTTTCTTAAATCGTCAAAGCCAAGCGATCCCGCCCGACGTGCGTTCACAATCCGGTCCGCGGATTTGACCCCGATCCCCGGCACCCGCAGCAGCATCTCCCGTTCCGCCCGGTTGACCTCGACGGGAAAACGGTCGAGATGATGCAGGGCCCAATTGCATTTCGGGTCGAGCAGGGGATCGAGAGACGGATGTGCCTCATCGAGAATTTCATCCACCTGAAAGCCATAGGACCGCAGCAGCCAGTCAGTCTGATACAGGCGGTGCTCCCGCAGCAGGGGCGGCGGCTGATCCTTGGGAAGGAGGGCATGCGTCCCCACCGGAATATACGCCGAGTAAAACACCCGTTTTAACGCATACCGGCTGTAAAGGCCGGCCGCCAGTTTCATAATCTGGTAATCGGTATCGGGTGTGGCACCGATGATCATCTGCGTGCTCTGTCCTCCCGGCGCAAAGGCGGGAGCGTGACGGTAAACCGCGAGCTCGTGCCGGCTTTGCGCCACCCGGTCGCGCACGGCGGCCATGGGCTTCAGGATGCTCTGCTTGGATTTGTTCGGAGCAAACAGATTCAGACTGCGCTCGCTCGGCAGTTCGATGTTGACGCTCATACGGTCACAGAGCAGCCCGAGCTTGTCGATCAGCTCGGGCGAACAACCGGGGATAGCTTTCGCATGGATATACCCGGCAAAGCGATAGGGCCCCCGGAGCAGCTCGAGCACCCGGCACATCCGTTCCATGGAGGTATCCGGATCCTTCAGCACCCCCGAGCTGAGGAACAGGCCCTCGATATAATTGCGGCGATAGAATTCCATTGTCAGGGTCGCCAATTCCTCCGGGGTGAAGGTGGCGCGCGGCACGTCGTTTGAACAGCGGTTGACACAGTACTGACAGTCATAGACGCAGTTGTTGGTCATCAGCACTTTGAGCAGGGAAATACAGCGCCCGTCAGCCGCAAAGCTATGGCAGATGCCGCAGCCCACGGCGGAACCCAACATCCCCGCCTGTCCCTCCCGGTCCACGCCGCTGGACGTGCAGGCCGCGTCATATTTGGCGGAATCCGCCAAAATCCGCAGTTTATCCATCAGTTCCAAATTGTCACCCCCTACCTCACCAGTATAGAACATATGTTCTTATGTGTCAATATCTTTCTCCGGTCGATTCTTTAGTATATGAAAAAAACGTTCTGTATTGCGAAATGCCGTTATCCATGATATGGTAATAGTGGAGGGATATGGAATGACACTGAAGGGTACGGCCGATAAAATCAAGGCCAATAAACGGGTGCGGATTGAAACCCATACTCTGGATCATCTGGATCTTTCCGTGATCGCGGAGGGTTCCTTCAGCCTTGTGAATATCAAAACCGGGCATGCCGCCCTTCAGATTGGAGACGCGGATTGTTCGATCGACGCGCCGGCCGTGATTTGTCTGGACGAGCTTAAGCGTGTCGGTGTTTTATGCGACTGCACCTCCAAAGTTCAACTGATCAATTTCGATCCCAGTTTTCTGAATGTCAACATGCAGATCAAGTCCATTCGCCACCTGCGTTATCAGGATTTTTGTCAGCAGCACTCCCTCTTTCAGCTCTCCCCCTTTCTGGCGGACGATCCGGACAAGAGGATTTACCGGTTGACCGGCGATACACAGGACAGTTTCGACCGCGCCTTCGATCGTCTGACGCAGAATCTCATCGTGCAGCCCGACTGGTACTGGTCGTGCCGGGCCCGTTCGTATTTCATCGATATCATCCAAATTATGGAACGCCTGTTTCACCATTACAGCCTGCCGGAGGATCCCGAGTCGCTGGGCCCTGCCTCGAAATTCGATGAATTCAAAACCCTGATCGCTTATATCCATAACCATATGGACGAAAAACATACGTTGGATTCCCTGTATCGGCGGTTTCGGATCAACAAAAACCAGATCGAGGGCTATTTCCGCGACTACTTGAACACCACGTTTGCGGATTATCTGCGCGATCAGCGCTTTCAGGAGGCCTCGTATTATCTCCGTTTTACCGGACTGAGCGGCACACAGATCGCCGAGCGGATCGGACTGTCCTCCTCCCAGAATTTCTGCAAGTTCTTCCGCCATATCGCCGGTATAACCCCGCAGCAGTTCCGGAAGGACGCGGTATCGCGCCGAAAAGCGGATACGGAGCTAAAAAACCTGTCCAAATAGACTGAAAAAATACAGCAAGGAATATGGACCTTATTAACAGCTAGGAAATCGCGTCGCTTTGGCCCTCGGCATCCTTGCGTTTGAAGACGTCAACACCCAGGAGGTACTTATATGACCAAACGATGTCCTTGGTGCGGGAAACGGGAAAAAAGGCTGGTTTTACATCCGACAGGTTCTCCGTTTTTAGCCAAATGTCCATTTTGCCATCATATGTATGGCCAGAATAATCATGATAAGTCGATGGCCATACCGGGGCTGCTGTGTATTGTATTCGTATTGCTTTGTTTTCTGCATTCGCTTTTTATCATACCGGCGCTCCTTCTGCTTTTCTTTATGATGTCTAATATATTCACCTTGCCGTATCTTAGATTGGAAAAAGACAAGCTAACCGGCCGGTGTCGATTGGCCGAGGATTCCATATCACAAAAATATGAGGCTAAGTATGGATCCCCTGAAAATGCCCCGGCGTTCAAAGTCAAGGACATTTTTCCGACGACGGCCGATTTTGACCATCATGCCTGTTACACGCAAAAGGCTCCTATCCAAATCGTCAAAAAATCACCGGACAGCTTTTGGTTTCGGCTTTTATACGATCACCCTGAAAACCCTCACTATGAGACGGGGCAATCTTATACCATTTATGTAAAGGATCAACCCGATGAAATCGTCGTATTGGATGCGGATATTCCGGAAAGTGAGTAAGGTAATCATTCGCTCCAATCCCTCCGGTTGCTCTCCGATATACGATAACAGCAAAGGATGCGGGGTATCCCGCGTCCTTTTTGCACTTTATCTTAAACGCGCCGACTCCGAAAAAGCCGCGGTATCCCCCCTGATATTTCATGCCGGAAATACACAATTTGATGCCGGAAATACACCC
>CABQAA010000058.1 GCA_902461995.1 uncultured Oscillospiraceae bacterium
CCGGCCGTTCCGACCCTTTGCCCTGCGCAGCCAATATATCAGAATCAAGGAGGAACCAAAACAATGAGTCTGGGAATTATTCTGGCGCTGATCAGCGCGGCGATTGCAACGGTGTTTGCGGGTATCGGCTCAATCAAGGGGGTCGGCATGTCCGCCGAGGCGGGCATGGGGGTGCTCAGCGAGGACCCCTCCAAATTCGGTAAGCTGCTGGTGCTGGAGCTGCTGCCCGGCACCCAGGGCCTGTACGGCTTCATCGTCGCCTTCTTCATCATGCTCAACGTCGGCATCTTCGGCGGCCTGAACACGGGGATCACCACCACCATGGGCTGGCTGTACATCGTCGCGTCCCTGCCCATCGGCATCGGCGGCCTGATCTCCGGCATCGCCCAGGGCCGGGCCGCTGTGGCGGGCATATCTCTGCTGGCTAGACGGTCGAGTGAATTTTCCAAGGCCATGGTGTCCACCACCCTGGTGGAAATCTATGCCCTGCTGGCCTTTCTGGTTTCTCTGCTGTCCGTGCTGGCCATCAACGGTATGGCGGGCTGATCCGAACGGAACGGCATGGCCGCATGGATATGCGGCGGAAAGGGTGGGTCATCACGATGTCAGGTACGCAAGATATGATCGCGCGCATCCTCGCGGACGCGGAAACGGAAGGCGCGCGCACCGAAGAGCAGGCCCGGGACAAGGCCGCGAAAATCTTGCAGGAAGCCCGTGAACAGGCGGCGGAAGCCAAACGTCAGGCGGACGGGGAGACGGCGAAGCAGGCGGACGATATCGTGCGCTCCGCCCGGTCGGCCGCTGAACTCATCCGCCGCAACGTCCTGCTCGAAAAGAAACGAGAGCTCATCGAGGAAGCCCTGCGCCGGACGATCCGGAATCTGACGGAACTGCCGGACAAGGCGTATATGGAGCTGCTCGGCCGTCTATCCGAAAGGGTGGCGAGGCCGGGGGAAGGCGTGCTGCGCCTGAATGCCCGGGATCTTGCCCGTCCGGGGGCGGAAGCTCTCTCCCGCGATCTGGGGGATGGCAGGCGGATCCGGCTTTCCCCCGATCCGGTGTCGATCGAAGGCGGCTTTTTGCTCGAATACGGGGAGCTGGAGATGAACGGCTCCTTTTCGGCTCTGCTCGAGGAAAAGCGGGAAATGCTCGAAGATTTGCTGAACCGGGAACTGTTCGGCTGACGAAAACACACGAAGGGAGGCGGCGGCATGGGGGCGTCCTATGCTTACGCGGTCGGCAATGTGCGCGCCAGGGAATCGTCCCTGCTCACCCGTCAGGATCTGGATCAGCTGCTGGTGCTGTCCGGGGCGGATGAGCTCCTCAGCGTGCTGCGGGACAAGGGCCTGGGCGGGCCGCCGGCCGACGGATCCGCCGCCGGAATGGACGATCTGTTTCGGGAGGAAACCCGTGCCCTGTGGCGGTATCTGGAAGACATTACGCCGGATTTTTCTTTGTATGACGCGTTTGTTTACCGTCAGGATATCCACAACTGCAAGGCGGTTATAAAAGGGGTGCTGACCGGCAGGCCTTACCGCTCCCTGCTGCTGGAACCCGCCACGGTTTCTCCGGATTTGCTGGAACAGGCGGTCAAGGATAGGGATTTCAGCCGGCTGCCCTCCTTTTTGCGGGAGGCCGCCGCCAAAGCCTACGATATTCTCGCGCATGCGTCGGATGCCCAGCTCGCCGACGCGGTCCTCGACCGCGCGGGCATGGCCGCGATGCTGGAGGCCGCGAAAGAGACGAAAGTGCCGATGCTGCTGGAGCTGATCGGCACCCAGGTGTTCTACGCGGACTGCAAGATCGCGCTGCGGGCCGCGCGGGCGGGCAAGTCCGCCGCCTATCTCGAGCAGGCGCTCTGTCCCTGTCCCGGACTGGATGTCCGGGTGCTGGTCTCCGCGGCGGCGGAGGGGCCGTCAAACGGTGAGAAAGCCGTGCTCGAGCGGATGGAGTCGCTGGATGTGTACGGCAGCCGCCAGGCGGCGGAAATCTACCGGGAATCGCCGTCCGCCTATGAAAAATACGTGGACGACCGGGTGATGAAAACCGCGCTGAAAGGGCGCGCCGTGACCCTGGGACCCGAGCCGCTGCTCGGCTATTTCGTGGGGCGGGAAACCGAAATCAAAAATCTGCATATCCTGTTTTCCGGCCTGCGGGCCGGGCAGGATGAACCGAGCATCCGGTCGCGGCTGAGGGAACCTTATGTCCCGAACACGGCCGGACGGACGATGTGAATGGGATAAAGGAGGGGACGGCCATGCGCCGATGTGCGGTGATGGGCGATACAGAAAGCGTACAGGGCTTCGCAGCCGCGGGCCTTGATGTATTCCCCTGCGACGATCCGGCCGAGGCTGGGGCACTGTTCCGCCGGCTGGCCGCGGCCGGAGAGCCCGGTAAAGAAGAGTACGGCGTGATCTATCTGACCGAGGCGCTGGCGGCGCTGCTGGAACGGGAGCTGGAGGCGCTCGACGAGCAGATACTTCCCGCGGTGATCCTCATTCCGGGTGTGCGCGGCAATACCGGCGCCGGCCTCCAGCGCGTCCGGAAATGTGTAGAGAAAGCCGTAGGGTCGGACATCTTGTTTGGCCCGTAGGCTTTCTCTGGAAAGCGCCGTTATACTCTAGACGTTCTAACCCACGCAAGCACGTTCTTGTGTCGGCCGCGGCAGAAGGCCGGGCAGCCGATGAAACCGATACGGGCGGTTCGATGCGAAACCGCCCGGTGAAAGGAACGATCAGCCATATGACGACAGGTACGATCACCAAGGTGGCGGGGCCGCTGGTCATCGCCGAGGGGATGCGGGAAGCGAACATGTTCGACGTGGTGCGGGTGAGCAGCCAGCGCCTGATCGGCGAAATCATCGAAATGCACGGGGACAAGGCCTCGATTCAGGTGTATGAAGAGACCTCCGGACTCGGACCCGGTGAGGCGGTTGAATCGACCGGCGCGCCCCTGAGCGTGGAGCTGGGACCGGGGCTGATCGGCTCGATTTTCGACGGCATCCAGCGTCCGCTGGCTGAAATCATGAAGGTTTCCGGCACCAATTTGCAGCGGGGGATCGAGGTCCCCTCCCTGAATCGGGAAAAACGCTGGCATTTTGTCCCGTCGGTGAAGGCCGGGGACGAGGTGCGGGGCGGCGATACCCTGGGCATCGTACAGGAAACGCCGGTCGTGCGGCATCACATTCTGGTGCCGCCCGGACTGATGGGCCGTGTGGAAGCCATCGCCGAGGGCGATTATACCGTCGAGGACACGGTGGCGTCCCTGCGCTCTCCGAACGGCCCGGACGGCCTCATTCCGGTGAAGCTGATGCAGAGCTGGCCGGTCCGGGTGGGGCGGCCTTATAAACGTAAGCTCTCTCCCGACGTGCCGCTGACGACGGGCCAGCGGGTCATCGACACCCTCTTTCCCCTGGCGAAGGGCGGCGTGGCCGCGGTCCCGGGGCCCTTCGGCTCGGGCAAAACCGTGGTGCAGCACCAGCTCGCCAAATGGGCGGCCGCCGACATCATCGTCTACATCGGCTGCGGTGAGCGCGGCAATGAAATGACCGACGTGCTCAACGAGTTCCCGGAACTGAAGGATCCCCGCACCGGTAACTCCCTGATGGAGCGCACCGTCCTGATCGCGAACACCTCCGACATGCCGGTGGCCGCGCGGGAAGCGTCGATTTACACCGGTATCACCATTGCGGAGTATTTCCGGGACATGGGGTATACCGTCGCGCTCATGGCCGATTCCACCTCCCGCTGGGCCGAAGCGCTGCGGGAAATGTCCGGCCGTCTCGAGGAGATGCCGGGCGAGGAAGGCTATCCCGCTTATCTCGGCAGCCGTCTCGCGCAGTTTTACGAGCGGGCCGGCCGGGTGATCGTCAGCGGCACCGGGGAGACCGAGGGCGCACTGTCGGTTATCGGCGCCGTGTCCCCTCCCGGCGGCGATATCTCCGAACCGGTTTCCCAGGCGACACTGCGGATCGTCAAGGTCTTCTGGGGTCTCGA
The DNA here is from genome assembly GCA_902461995.1 of uncultured Oscillospiraceae bacterium. GTDB lineage: Bacteria > Bacillota > Clostridia > Oscillospirales > Acutalibacteraceae > UMGS1623. Next base: position 3,996 of record CABQAA010000058.1, read on the forward strand.
CGCCTCGCTTGCCTACAAGCGGCATTTTCCGGCCATCAACTGGCTGACCAGTTATTCGCTCTATGCCGATTCGCTTTCCGATTGGTTCAATGAGAATATCCGGGATGACTGGAGTCTCCTGCGGGGCCGTTTGATGGGCCTGCTGCAGGAGGAGGCGGAGCTGGAGGAGATCGTGCGGCTGGTCGGCATGGACGCTCTGTCCGCACCCGACCGGCTGAAGCTCGAGGCCGCCCGCTCCATCCGGGAGGATTACCTTCACCAAAACGCGTTCCACGATACCGATACCTTCACATCTCTGGATAAGCAGTACCTGCTGATGACCGCCATCCTCGGGTTTTACGACAAGGCGCGCGCCGCGCTCGAAGACGGGGTAGACATCGACGTGATTGTCTCCCTGCCGGCCAGAGAGCGGATCGGCCGTCTCAAATACGCGGCGGAGGACGCCGCGGCCGAGGATTTTGCCCGCGCGATGGCCATGCTCGACGAAGAGCTGGCGGATGCCCGCAAAGCAGCCGCGCAGGACGAATTCGGCCGGAAGGGGGAGGAAGAGGATGCCTAAGGAATACCGGTCCATCCGGGAAGTCGCCGGCCCGCTGATGATGGTCAGCGGAGTCGAGGATGTCAAATTCAACGAACTCGGGGAGATCGAACTGCCGAGCGGGGAACGCCGCCGCTGCAAGGTGCTGGAGATCGATGGCAGCAACGCCCTTGTGCAGCTGTTTGAAAGTGCCGCGGGTATCAATCTCGCCAATTCCAAGGTCCGCTTTCTCGGCCGGTCGATGGAACTGCCCGTGTCGCCCGACATGCTCTCCCGGGTGTTCGACGGCCTCGGGCGGCCCATTGACGGCGGACCCGAACTGATCCCGGAGAAACGGCTGGATGTCAACGGCACCCCCATGAATCCCGCCGCCCGTAATTATCCGCAGGAGTTCATCCAGACCGGTGTGTCCGCCATCGACGGACTGAATACCCTGGTCAGAGGCCAGAAGCTGCCGATCTTCTCGGCGTCCGGCCTGCCCCACGCCCAGCTCGCGGCCCAGATTGCGCGGCAGGCGACGGTTCTCGGGGACGACAGCGGGTTCGCCGTCGTGTTCGCGGCCATGGGCATCACGTTCGAGGAGTCGAACTATTTCATCGAGTCGTTCCGCAAAACGGGCGCCATCGACCGGACGGTCCTGTTCATCAATCTCGCGAACGATCCCGCCGTGGAACGGATCGCCACCCCCCGCATGGCCCTGACGGCCGCGGAATACCTGGCCTTCGACCGGGGGATGCAGGTGCTCGTCATCCTGACCGATATCACGAACTATGCCGACGCCCTGCGGGAGGTGTCGGCCGCCCGCAAGGAAGTGCCGGGCCGCCGGGGATATCCCGGCTATATGTACACCGACCTCGCCACTTTGTATGAACGGGCAGGCCGGCAGAAGGGGAAGGACGGCTCCATCACCCTCATCCCGATCCTGACCATGCCGGAGGATGACAAGACCCACCCCATTCCCGACCTGACCGGCTATATCACCGAAGGGCAGATCATCCTGTCCCGCGAACTCTACCGCAAGGGCGTCACCCCGCCCATCGACGTGCTGCCCTCCCTGTCCCGGCTCAAGGACAAGGGCATCGGCCAGGGCCGCACTAGAGAGGACCACGCCAGCACCATGAATCAGCTTTTCGCCGCCTACGCCAGAGGCAAGGACGCCAAGGAACTCATGGTGATCCTGGGCGAAGCGGCGCTGACCAAGATCGACAAGCAGTATGCCCAGTTCGCCGACCGGTTTGAGCAGGAGTATGTCTCCCAGGGATATGATACCAACCGGACGATCGAGGAAACCCTCGATCTAGGCTGGCAGCTGCTCCGGATTTTGCCCCGCAGCGAGCTCAAACGGATCAGCGACGAGATGCTCGACCGGTATTACGGACAGTAACGAACAACACGGATCCGCGGCTTTGCGCGGCTGTCCGGAAAGGGGAGAATGCCCATGGCGGTGATGAATGTCAATCCCACCCGCATGGAGCTGACCAGGCTGAAAAAACAGCTGAGCACGGCTACGAGAGGCCATAAACTGCTCAAGGACAAACGGGATGAGCTGATGCGGCAGTTTCTCGAACTGATTCGGGAAAATAAGTCCCTGCGGGAACAGGTCGAAGCCGGAATCGCGGAGGCCAACCGCCATTTCGTCCTGGCGAGTGCTGTGATGCAGAAGGAGCAGATGGATGCCGCCCTGCTCGCACCCAAGCAGGAGGTGGGACTCGAGACCTCGACCCGGAATGTGATGAGCGTGGATATCCCGGTGTTTACGCCGGTCACCCGGACCCCGGATCCGTCGGACATTTATCCGTACGGATTTGCGTTTACCTCTTTTGAACTGGACGATGCGGTGCAGCGGCTGTCCGAGCTGCTGCCGGTGATGCTGCGGCTGGCGGAATGTGAAAAATCCGCTCGGCTCCTGGCCGCGGAGATCGAAAAGACCCGGAGGCGTGTCAACGCTCTCGAACATGTGATGATCCCGCGGCTGCAGGAAACCATCCGGTATATCACCATGAAGCTCGAGGAGAACGATCGCTCCAGTCGTACCCGCCTGATGAAGGTCAAGGATATGATGCTCGAGAAAGCGCATCATTACCACGAGACCGACCCCTGGTGATCTGTTACCGCTTGAATCACAGGAAAAGGCCCCGGAACCCAAAAAGTTCCGGGACCTTTTATTATGTGGCAGAGGAATGTGGATTGTTTCGCGGACGGCGCGTTCCGTCCGGAGAGTAAGGATTGTTTTCGGTGTACAAAGAACCCCCGCACAAATTGAGTGCTCATGCGGGGGGGGCTGCTGACAATACGCCAAACGTAATTGAGACAAGCGGGATCCTTATGCTTCACGGCCGGAAAAAATCGTATATCTTTCCTTAAAGGATTTTGATTGATACAACGCGTGATCGGCTTTTTTAAACAACAATTCAAATTCCGTCCCATCCTCGGGAAAGATGGATACGCCAATACTGTTTGTGCAGCTCAGGTTGTGGTCTCCGCATCTGATCAGCTTACGCAGCTTTTGTGCAAGCCAATCCAAATTCGGTACATTTTGAACCAGGAGGATGAATTCATCTCCGCCAAATCTTCCGATAATATCGGTTTTGCGAAAGTTGTTTTTTAATGTATCCGATACTAATTTGATAATATTATCGCCGGTATAATGACCGAAAGTATCGTTTATACTTTTGAAATTATCAATATCCAACAATACGAGAGCATGGCTCTGTTCGGTGTTTTTGCGCAATTTTTTTTGGATCAAGTTCACTGAAGAGCTTTTGTTGTAAAGGCCAGTAAAGTCATCAAGCTTCGCAGCGTTTTCCAAGCGATCGGTTTTGGTTTTTATATCGGAGATGTCTGTAATCACTCCGATCATTTTAACAGGGACGTTGTTTTCAATAATAGGGGTAACGTCAATCTTACACCATATAAAATTAGAACCGCCGGCTCTCATTCTCGCCTGATAGGTCGTCGGTTTCCCTTTTAGAATACATTGGAAAGCGCGGCCAATCACATCTTTATCATCTGGGTGAGAAAAGTATTCGGAGACGTTTTTTTGATATTCCGATGGACTCAATTTGCTAAAAGGTTGAACATCCTGCAGAATCGATTGGCCGGAGACACCAAATATATCCTCCGCATTTTCAAAAAATGTATACAGCTGGTTTTGCAGATCGACTTCAAATACGCATATCTTTGCCGCTTTAAGTGCTATGTGTAAGCGTTCTTTATACTTTTCAACTTCAAGAACCTTGTTATTCTTCATAGCTTACTTATACCAACCTGCTTTCTAAAAATATACGGTAAACATATTGCATGATACCATGAGTGCAAAACCCGCATATATCATCGGCCATCAAAAGCCGGTTGACATGAAAGCGGCGGGATATCGGGCTTTATTGACGTTTGAAATCATTGGAAAAGGGTGAAAAAGATAGTATCTTTTTCACCCTTTTCCAATGGAGCTACTGATGTGACTCGAACACACGACCTGCTGATTACGAATCAGCTGCTCTACCAACTGAGCTACAGTAGCGTCTATGAGAAAAGCGGGAGACCTGCTTTCGGTTTGTGAAAGACATTTTCTCGTCGTCATCAGCGTTCAAAGAAGGGGGGTAGCATCGAACGGCATCTGTGTATCTACAGGTTGGAAATATAACGGCTTATCCACGGCCATGGTTACAGATACCCACGTAAACCGTCCTCATTCGGCGCGAGAGTTTAAGATACCAAAAGAACGAGATTCATTATAGCAAACCTGCATTCGTTTCGTCAAGAGGCTGAACCATTTTTCTGAAAATTCTTCTTTGGATATTCGCAAGGCCTGTGAACATTTATCACATGTCGAAAAATGTCAAAAAGCGGTAATGAAATTTTCTCCGGTGGATGGTATACTGGTTCTACAAGCGAGGGGATAGTATGCAGGCGAAAAAAAAGAAACGTTCCGTGTTTGCCCATCGGTTGCGTATACTGAGAAGGCAAACGGGGGTGACACAGAAAGAAATCGCCCAAAGCCTGAATATCGATCGGTCTACCTATGCCTACTATGAAACGGATAAAACCAATCCGGACTTGATTACGCTGCGGCGGATGGCGAACATCTTCCAGGTCAGCACCGATTATCTGTTGGGTATCGAACCGGTCGACTGCCATACGGTTCCTGTGCGGGACAGGGGACCGGAGACCCCGCTTCTGTCGGAAGGAACGCTGGCAGGCCTTTCGGAAGACGAGCGGGTTTTCCTCTTGCTTTACCGCCAGCTGGAAGCGAAACAGAGGGAAAGCCTGGTGCGGTTTGTCATGGATGCCATCAACCGGGAACTGCCGAGCGAAACGGATAACCGGGATCCTTTCGCGTGAATCAACTGAATCGGAAGACAGACGGCTGGACTGCGGATATCCGGCCGTCTGTTTTTCATATTATCCGGTCTTTTCTTTCCGGATAAACTTGTATCGCGCCTGGGTTTATGCTATGATATATAAAATCAGGACATTATGGGATCCGGCCGTTTTTGGCGGATGCCTGGGAATACAGCAGCGAGGTGACCAAATTGGGACTAATTAAAACGCTTTTCGGAGATTACAGCAAACGGGAAATTAAGCGGATTCAGCCGCTTTGCGACAAGGTGTTGAGTCTGGAAGACACCTACCGCGCCATGAGTGAGGAGGAACTCCGGAGCCAGACGGATAAACTGCGGGATCGCCTGCAGATGGGAGAGAGCACCGACGATATTCTCCCCGATGCGTTTGCGGCCTGCCGCGAGGCCTGCGACCGGGTGCTGGGAATGCGTCCCTTCGCGGTTCAGATCCTCGGCGGCATCATTCTCCACCAAGGCCGGATCGCCGAAATGAAAACCGGTGAAGGCAAAACCCTGGTAGCGACCCTGCCCGCCTACCTCAATGCGCTCAGCGGCGAGGGGGTTCATATTGTCACGGTCAA
>CABQAA010000059.1 GCA_902461995.1 uncultured Oscillospiraceae bacterium
ACGCCCCGCGGCATTTCGTGCCGGACGGACGGGCTATCGATGAGATCGATCTGTCGGCCTGCCTGGGCGAATGCAGCGTGGTGGAAGGTGAGGGGCTTTTGCTTGGGGCACAGGCGGAGGAGCTTTTGCCGAAAATCAAAACCCGCCTCTTGTTCAAAGGCCGGGTACAGATCAGTCCGAGCGCCGCGTTTGTCCTGTCCGACGCGGGAATCGAGCTGCTCGGTGTGGAAGCACAGTCGGTTGCCCCGCCGGAATGTACCGCAGCCGTTCACCGTCAGCTTCTAGGTTCCGGTATGGTTCTTCTGGAGGGGCTGGACCTGTCAAAGGCCAACCCGGGCACTTATTTTCTGTTCGCGGCCCCGATGAAGATTGCTGGCGTGGATGGAGCGCCGGTTCGAGCGGTTCTTCTCGAGCGGGAGGAGATCGACTGGCGGGAAGATCTCTGGAAATAGCGCATAATTTAACATCCCCCGGAGGCCCTTGGCTTCCGGGGGATTCGTTTGATACAGCATGTTTGCCAGGGCGGAAAAGCGCCGGCCCGGTTATAATCGTCCGGATGCGGACGGAGGACCCGCCCGAAATGATTTTTTCTATCGTCACTATGCCATAACATGTGAAATGATGAACCGACAGACATGCGAGGAAAAAGAGGAAAAAAGCGTCTCCCGGCCGTACGGGAGACGCTTAGAAATCTGCAGAAAATTACAGTTCCGCTTTGGTTTTCGGGAGCAGACGGTTGTCTTCGGACAGCCGTAGGAAGGGCGCGCAGGCCACCTCCCAGGGATAACCGTCCGGATCGAGAAAATACCCCGAATAGCCGTCATATCCGCCCCAATCCTTGAACTGCGGCTGCTGGTGCGGAGTGGCCCCGGCTTCGATCGCCCGTTTGAAGAGGGCGTCCACTTCTTCAGGATTCGCGCCGTTGATGGCGAGCGTGAAGCCGTTGTACCGGGTTTTCGGGTCGACGGGCAGCAGGGCATCGTTCGCCAGAAAATCGTAGGGCACCAGACCCAACACGATATTGGATGCGAGCATGAAGGTGCACATTTTCGGATCGGAGTCGGGGGAGCATTCCCATCCGAGCGCTTCGTAAAAGGCGACCGACCGTTCGACGCTTTCCACGCCGAGGGTCACAATGGAGATGCTCTGGGCTTTATAAGCGGCTGGATCGGCCATAGGACAACTCCTTTCTTCTGAAAGCGGCGTTCAGCATTCGGCCTTGAACTCCCGAATTTTCGCCTTGAGTTTTTCAGGCTCGTCGTGCAGCTTGAGGATGGTACTACCCACAAACACCGCATCAGCGCCGGCGGCCTTGGCCATGGCGGCGTCTTCGGGGGCATGGATTCCCACGCCGCAGTAGATCGGGTTTTGGATGCCCTGGCTCCGCAGATAGCGGATGCAGTCGGCCAGTTCCGGATACTCGGGTCTGGCCTGGCCGGGAGCGGGTTTGGCCTGCAGATAGACAAAGCCGTTCGACTGCTTCGCGTAGGCCACCTCTTTGTCCTGCAGATCGTACTGCACATAGCAGCTTACCCGGATGCCGTCCGCGATTAGATGGTTTTTGATGACATCGTCCTTGATTCCCACAAGGATCATGTCGCGGAAATCGTTTTCCAGGCAGAAGGCGGAAAAGCGTTCGTACCCGATTTCTTCGATGGTGTTTTCATATACCATCAGAATAAAGGTGGTGTCGGGCAGATTTTTCTTGGTTTTGGCCATGCCCGCCATATACGCTTCGAAATCGGAGCAGGCCTCGAGAGCCTTGGCCATCCGGCCGGATATGTATTCACTCTCCAAATAGGGGTTGTGGGAGGGAAAATCGATTTCGATGATATCGCAGCCGGCCTCCACATAGGTTTTTGCCATCTCGATGCTCGCCTCGATAGAGGGATAGCCATTGGACAGGTAACAAATCAGTTTCATAGATTTCGCATCCTTTCCGAGCGATGTGCTCCTCAGTTGCCGGCATAGACCAGGCGCAGCAGATCCCGCATCTGGGCCGGGGTGGGGATGATGGGATTGGTCTTGGTGCAGCCGTCGGCCAGCGCCATCGCCGCCATATCGTCGAGCTTCGCCATGTAGGCCGCTTCATCCGGGAGGAGCTCCCGCAGGGACGCGGGAATATGGAGCACGCCGTTCAGGCGGCGAATCAGGGCGGCCATATCGGATTCGCCCATTTTTTCCGCCATGGCGCTGTAGATCGCCTTAGCCCGAGCGTCGCCGCTGTTGAAAGCTATGACGTAGGGAAGGATAACCGCATCCGCGAGGCCGTGCGCCACGTGGAAGAGGCTGCCGACGGTATGGGCCATCGAGTGGACGATGCCGAGTGACACGTTCGTAAAGGCCATCCCCGCGATCATGGAGGCGTTCAGCATGGTTTCTCTGGCGGCAATATGGCTCCCGTCGGTGTATGCGGTTGGCAGGGCCGCGGCGATGTCCACGACAGCGCGTTCGGCGAGGATGTTGCTGACGTAATTCGCCCGGTTGGAGACCAGCGCTTCCAGGGCGTGGGTCATGGCGTCCATGCCGGTTTCGGCCGTAATGTGGGGAGGCATCGATACTGTGACCTGCGGGTCACAGATGGCGATGTCCGGCATCATTTCCATGTTGCCGAGTCCGTGTTTGGCACCCTTGTCGGTGATAACGACTGAACGGGAGACCTCACTTGCGGTGCCGGCGGTGGAAGGAATGCAGCAGAACCGGGCCTTTTTCCGCAGGGTGGGGAAGGGATTGGCTGTCAGCAGAGCCTCGAGCGTCTGAAGCTCGGGATGCTCATAATATACCCACATGGTTTTGGCCGCGTCCATGGGGGAACCGCCGCCGAGAGCGACGATCAGATCGGGTTCGAACCGCAGCATCTCGTCCGCGCCCCGTTTCACGGTGTCGAACGAGGGATCGGGTTCCACCCCGCGGATAACCGCAGTTTCGGCGCCGGCCTCGTGCAGATAGCCCTCCACCCGGGCGAGCATCCCGTTTTTCTCCAGGCTGGTTCCGCCGATGACGATCATAGCTTTCTTGGTGGAGAGGGTTTTCAGAAATTCCAGGCACCCATCCCCGAACATCAGCTGGCTTCCGGCCAGCTTCATCGGTCTCATCATAGTGCGTCAAGTCCTTTCTTCCATGTGATAAGAGGCGGCATTTGCCGAAAAACGTTTACCCGCGGTGCAGGCCGGCCAGGACCTGGCGGACCAGCTCTCCCGAAATGGGATTGCTCAGGATGCCGCCCTCCTTGAGGCTCGAACCGATGATGGCGCCGTCGGCGATGGAGAGCTGCGCGTCGATATTCTGCGCATTCACGCCGCTGCCCGCCACGACCGGGATCTTGACGACCTTCTTCACCCGCTCGATCATCTCGATGGGAGTGGTCTCTCCAATGGCGGAGCCAGTGACGATGACGGCGTCGGCTCCGCAGTCCACGGCATTTTTAGCGGATTTCTCAATGGTGACGTGGGGGAGCAGCATGTTGGTGTGCTTGACCTGGATATCCGCCAGGACCATGATATCCTCGGCGTTCAGATTTTTCCGATAGGTCATGCAGGCGCGGGCACAGGGTGTGATCAGTCCGCCGTAGAATTCCACCGTATCCACAAATACGGGAATACGCACAAACTGGCAGCCCGTGGTGTGGGCGATGGAGAGAGAGGCCTCATGGTCGCAGAAGGCGGCATCCACGCCGACTGGAATTTTGACGGCTTTCCGCACCCGGTCGGTCGCGATCGCGAGGGAAACGGCCTGGGCTGTGTCCAGCTTGACCGAGAAGGGACCGTCGCCCATGTTCTCGACGATCACGGCGTCCACGCCGCTCGCTTCCAGCGTGAGGGCATCCTGCACCGCCTGCGCGTAAATTTTTTCACAGTCTCCGGCGTAGCCGACCGTGCCCGGAAGGGGCAGACAGTGGACCATGCCGATGACGAATTTCTTGCTGATGCCGAACAGTTCACGAATTTCCATAGTATTCATCCTTTCAAAGAGACTCTGGGGAAACGGCGTTTTATTTCGCCGCAAAACGGTAGATGCCCTCGAGCGCCACACGGCAGAGAAGATCCTCCGCGTCCTTGCGATCCTGTCCCTTGAGGGTATCCTTGAGGTTTTCGAGCACCGTCGTCATGGTGATAACAGCGGTTTTGACCCCCATCAGCCGCCCGACGGTCAGCATGCAGGCGGATTCCATGTCGATCCCCGAGACGTGCAGCATCCGCAGCTCGTCGAAGGTTTTTTGCATGTCGATGCCCCATTCCTTGGAAAAACGGGAATCGTGCATCTGGCTGTAGAAGCCGTCCATGGTGCAGCTGATGCCGTTCAGGACTCGTTTTCCGTAATCGGTGATGGTTTCGTTGAGGGTGTTGACCAGCGCCACATCGGCCACGGCGGGATAGCTCTCTTCCACATAGGTTTTGCTTGTGGATTCCCGCCGCATCGAGCCGATGGGCACGATGAAATGCCCGAGCATGTCGTCCTGCAGGGCCATGACGGTGCCCATCCGAACCGCGACCTCCATGCCGCACTCGTACATTTCCTCCATGGCGATGGCGGCGCTGGGAGCGCCGATGCCGGTCGAGGTGACGGTGACGGGCAGGCCCTTGTAGGTGCCGGTGTAGGTGTTGAATTCCCGCATAAAGGCCACCTGCTTCGGATCATCGAGGTACTGTTTCAGTACCTCGACCCGCCAGGGGTCCCCGGAAAAGAGAACGTGTTTGGCGACGGTTTCGGGGCTGCCGCCCATGTATAGGGTACTCATATAGGCTTCATCTCCTTTTATAAAGGGCGTTTTTGGGGCGAAATGCCGTCGGTAGTCAGTCGGCACTTTCCTTTAGCACGGTTTCAAAGCACCCCAACCGCTCTTCGAGTTCGGGCAGGGTGGGGGCGTTGGTGCAGCAGCCTTCCTTTTCGATGATGAAGGAAGAGAGGACGGTACCGAGTTTGGCACACTGCTCGGTGGAGAGGCCGCTGTGATAGCCGTAAAGGAACCCAGCCATGAAGGCGTCACCGGAACCGGTGGTGTCCTCCACCTTCGCGCAGTCGCAGATCGGAATCTCCACCTGCTCGATGCCGTGCGGGGTCTTGGTATAGCAGCGGCTGCCGTCCCGCCCGAGGGTGGTGACGATGATTTCGGCGTTGCCCTCGTCGAACAGGGTGAGGATGTCTTTGCCGAAGATCTTTTCGATGGAATCCCGCTCACACTCGTTGGTGAAGATGATCTTGCAGTAGTGGAGCAGTTCATCGAGAAAATCGGGCGGGAAGGCGTCCATGTCGCCCTTCATACCGAAGACCAGGGGCACCCCGTGCTGCTTGCATTTGTGGAAAAATTCCTCATTGTCGCAGCGGGCGCCCACGGTGAGAACCCCCATGCCCGCATCGTCGAAGAGGCTGTCGTCCAGCGGCTTCGAATGGACGCCATCCATGGCGCCCGGATAGAACAGGGTGATGTGCTGGCCCATGTTGTCCTGGAGCAGGTAGCACACCGAGGTCCGTTCGCCCGGCACCTGCGAGACCGCGTCGGTCGGGACGTTTCCTTTTTCCAGGAACGCTTTGAAGCCATTGGTTTCATAGTCGTCCCCAACCCGCAGGATCGGCATGGCCGAAAGGCCCAGGCGGCAGAGCGCATACGCGATGTTGACCGAACAGCCGCCGTAATAGATGTCCATGTTGGTCTTGTTCGCGATGAGGGAGGTAAACCCGATGCGGGCGGGGGATTTGATCTTGACCATATGGTCCATGCTGACATAGCCGCTCGTCAGAAAATCCACATGTTTTCCCATTAGATCGAACCCTCCTTCATGCGGTCGAACAGTTCATCCGAGGTGATGACCGTGCCGAGATACTTGGCGATGTCGGTCAGATGCACGTCGTTGACCACGTCTGAGTTGGTCGCCACGCAGTCGCGCAGCACAATGGCATTGTAGTCGAGATAGTAGGCGTCGGTAACGGTGGCGCGGATGCAGCAGTTGGTTTTCGTCCCCACCACAATCACGTTCTCCACGTGATTTTCACGCAGGACGAGATCGAGATCGGTTCCGAAGAAGCCGCTGTACCGCCGCTTCTTGATCACGTAATCCCGCTGCAAATCGACATGCAGCAGAGGATCGATCTCCTCCCCGCCGCTGCCCTCGATGCAGTTCGGGCGCATGGTGGAGAGATTCTTATCCGGTTTATCTTTCCGGTAGCAGTGCTGCATGAACACGATGAGCATCCCGTGTTCCCGGCATCGCTCCACGACCTGTGCAATGCGGGGAAGGATCTCCCGGTTCTGCGGATAGAACACCAGACCCTGCGGATCGGTAAAGTCACGCACCATATCCACAACAATCAAGGCGGTTTTGCTCATGGAATTCGCGCTCCTTTCCGATTAAAATCCGCGGACTTTGATCTTGCGGCGTTTGATGACCGACACGACGGTCAGCACCACGGCCATGATGACATACGGGATGACGTCGAACAGGGCGGCGGCCGGACCGGCATAGACGCTCATGTTGACGGACAGAGCTCTCGCTACACCGAAGACGATGGCGTACAGCGCACTCGATACAGGGGCGCCGCGTCCGCAGTAGATGGCGGCGATGGCGATGAAGCCGCGGCCGGCGGTCATGTTGTTCGTGAAGAGAGCCGTCCGCTCGAGGGAGAGGTTGATGCCGGCGAGGGCGCAGCAGAAGGCGCCGATCAGGATAGCGATATACTTGTATTTGTTGGTTTTCAGGCCCAGGCTGCGGGCGGCGTCCTCGTTTTCACCGACAACGCGGACATACACGCCGAACCGGGTGCGATACATCAGGACCGCCATGACGGCGATGCCGATGAAGGCCACATAGGTGATGGGAGGGTGGCCGCTCAGGATCGGCCCGAGGATCGGAATATCCTGGATAAAGGGAATGTTGATCTTGAAATCCGCCACGTTGATCGAGGGAAGAGTGATGTTTGCGCTGTTCATGAGCTTGAGCACGAATCCGGCGATGGCGGGAACCAGCATATTGATAGCCAGACCCACAATGATCACATTACCCTTGCAGGTGACGCTCATAAAGGAGAAGATCAGCCCCAGCAGCATGCACAGTACGATGGCGATGAGGCAGCCGAGGAAGATGTTGCCCGTTAAGCTGCTGAACAGCATGGAGAAGAACGCGCCGGCGAGCATGATGCCCTCCAGGGAGATGTTCAGCACGTTGGCTTTATAGGCAAAGATGCCGCCGAGCACACAGAGCAGGATGGGCGCGGTATGATAGACGGAATCGTAGAGAATATTTCCTAACATGTCCATTTACTGCGCCTCCTTTTTGGATTTGCGTTCTTTCCATTTGTCCAGCAGGCCGAAGCGTTCATTGAGGAACTGCACGGCCAGGAACAGAATGATCAGGCTTTGGATGACCGCGACGATTTCTTTGGGAACATTCGTGTACATATTGATGTTGTCCGATCCGGTCTTTAAGGAGCTGTAGAAGACGGAGGCGATCAGGATGCCGATGGGGGAGTGGCGCCCGAGCAGGGCGATCAGCATACCGTCCCACCCGAGTCCGGGAGACCCCGAAAAGCTGAGGGTATAGCGGAATTTTTCGCTCATCATGTAGCCTGCGCCCGCGATGCCGGCCAGCGCGCCGCTGATGAGCATGAGGACGATGATTTTGCGGCGGACCCGCATCCCGGTCGCCTCGGCGAATTCGGCGTTCTTGCCGATGGCGGTGATTTCATAGCCGAGTTTGGTCCGCTTCATGACAAACCACATGACCAGGAAAATAATCAAAGCGATGAAGAAGAACATGGTCAGCCGGGAATTCCCGAGACGGTTGAACATGGCGCTGTCCTTAATGGAGGGAGTAGCGACATAGCCGACGCCCTGCTCCCGGAACGGACCGGAGGAGAGGTATTCGAGAACTTTGATCATCGCGTAGTTGAAGGTCAGCGTGACCACCATTTCATCGACATGGAAATACGCTTTGAGCAGCGCGGGGATCATCGCGAAGAGCATGCCGCAGACGGCACCCACGGCAAAGCAGAGCAGCTTATCCACCACGGCGTTGCCGGTGCTCATCCACGCTCCGGCGATGCCCGCAAAGAAACCGCCGAACAGCAGCTGGCCTTCCACACCCATGTTGTAGATGTTGGCTTTGAAGGTGATGGCGATCGCGAGACCCGTCAGAATCAGGGGGGAGGCATAATGCAGGGTGTTGGCGAAACCGTTTGCCGAAAACAGGGACTCCCTCAGCATAACGCCGTAAACTTCAAGCGGGTTTTCCCCGATGACCGCTATGACGATGCCGCCGATGACGAACGCCAGCAGAACCGGCAGCAGAGAATTGAGCAGTTTCTTGCCCCAATGCTGTTTGGTCATTGCGGCACCTCCTCTTTAGCGGCGGGGGACTGGACCGCGCCTGCCATCAGCAGGCCGATTTCCGCGGTGGAAATCGTCTTGGGATCCACCTCGCCGATAATCTTGCCTTTGTACATGACCGCGACGCGGTCGGACAGACTCATGATCTCGGTCAGTTCGCTGGAGATCAGCAGCACAGCATTCCCTTCATTGCGGAATTTCAGCAGCTGCTTGTGTATGAATTCAATAGATCCGACATCCACGCCGCGGGTCGGCTGGCAGGCGATAATCAGATTGGGATGGCTCTCAAATTCCCGGGCGATGATGATTTTCTGCGCGTTGCCGCCCGAAAGCTGGGAGACGTTGCCGTTTTCCTCCGCCACGCGGATATCGTATTTTTCAATGTAATCGCGGGCCCGTTTCCGGATGTTCTTCTGTTTCAGAACACCGCACCGACAGACCTCCGTATCGCTCCAGTATCCGGCGATGCAGTTGTCGGGGATGCTCATGTCCCGGCACAGCCCCTGGGCGTAGCGGTCCTCCGGAACGATACCGAGTCCGGCCTTCCGCAACTGATCCGGCCACAGATTGGTGATCTCTTTGTCGGCGATGGTCACACGGCCCTTGGTGGCGGTCATCAGGCCGGTCAGGAGCTTGACAAGTTCGCTCTGTCCGTTGCCTTCGACGCCGGCGATGCCGAACACCTCGCCTTTATGTACCTCGAAGCTGACGCCGCCGACCACTTCATGCCCCTGCGCGTTGACGGTATGCAGGTCTTCGACACGGTAGGCGACCGTGTCCCCGGCAGGCTGCGCACCTTCGTTGCTGACGGTCAAAACCACATCGCGGCCGACCATCATCTGGGCGAGTTCCTTTTCGTTCGTGTCTTTGGTCTGCACGGTGCCGATGACCTTTCCGTGCCGGATCACCGTCACGCTGTCGCTCAGTTCCATGACTTCCCGCAGCTTGTGGGTGATGACGATGATGGTTTTTCCGCCTTCCCGCAGGGCCTTGAGATTGTCGATGAGGCGGTCAACCTCCTGGGGAGTCAGCACCGAGGTCGGTTCGTCGAGAATCAGGATCCGCACGTTGCGGTACAGCATTTTGAGAATCTCGGCCTGCTGGCACAAACC
>CABQAA010000060.1 GCA_902461995.1 uncultured Oscillospiraceae bacterium
CGAGCCGAGACGGGCCATCTCCTCCTTGAGCAGCCCGGCCGCGCTGGCGAGCCGGGAGGCCTTGAGGGAATTGGAACAGACCAGCTCGGCAAAATCCGGGGAGTGATGGGCTTCCGTATATTTTGCGGGCTTCATGTCGATTAACTGGACGGGAACACCGGCATTCGCCGCAGCAAACGCCGCCTCACAGCCGGCCAGCCCCGCTCCGACGACGGTTAACCCGGCGTTTTCGCCGGTCGGGATCGATTCAGGCACGCAGGCGCCTCCTTTACAGTGCGGGGATACAGTCTTAAACTCTTGATCGGGAATGAACAGCTCCAAGGAGCTAATAACCCCTTACGTGACGATACACTCGTGCGACTATCTCGTATTGTATGCTTTTATTCGCCGTCGGCGGGCGGCGCGTCTTTTTTGCCGCCCTTTTTGGGTTCGGCCTCTTTTTCAAAGCCGCATCCCTCGGTCATGCAGAACACTCCGGCGTTCCGTCCCTTTTTCTTGAACAGCGTTTTGCCGCAGTTCGGGCATTTATCGGCTGTCGGCTCGTTCCAGGTGACGAAATCGCAGTTCGGATAGTTCGAGCAGCCGAAAAACTTGCGGTTGTTCTTGGATTTCTTCGCCACGATAGCGCCTCCGCATTTCGGACAGACACCGGGGGTCTCCTCCACAATCCGCTTGGTATTCTTGCACTCGGGATATCCCGGACAGGCGAGGAACTTGCCGTACCGGCCCGACTTGATCACCATTTTCCGGCCGCACAGCTCGCATACGACGTCGCTTTCCACCTCGGGGACCTTAATCCGCTCGCCCGACGTAGCCTCTTCGGCCTTTTCCAGCGTTTTGGCGAAGCCCTCATAGAAATGGTCGAGGGTCTCGACCCAATCGGCCTTGCCCGATTCCACCCCGTCGAGCTGATGCTCCATGGTCGCGGTGAAATCCACGTCCACGATCTCGGGGAACTGCTCCTCCATCAGCGCGGTCGTCACTTCGCCAAGGGCAGTAGGCTTCAGGGCCTTGCCCTCCCGCTCCACGTATTCTCGAGCCAGGATGGTGCCGATGGTCGGGGCGTAGGTGGACGGGCGGCCGATACCATTTTCCTCCAGCGTCTTGATTAGAGTCGCCTCGGTGTAGCGGGGGGGCGGCTGAGTGAAATGCTGATTGCCCTTGAGTTCCCGCAGGGTGAGGACCTTCCCCTCCTCGAGGGGCGGCAGGGGGCCGCCGGTCTCGGTTTCCTCATCCTTGCCCTCGACGTAGAGAACGGTGTAGCCGTCGAACCGGACGGTATACCCCGACGCCTTGAACAGATATTTTCCGGCGCCGATATCCGCCTGGCAGGTATCCTGCACACAGTTGGACATCAGGCTCGCGATAAACCGTTCCCAGATCAGCTTATAGAGCCGGTACTGGTCGGAGGTCAGGGAGCTTTTCACCCGCTCAGGGGTCAGGGAGGGCACGGAGGGACGGATCGCCTCGTGCGCATCCTGCGCGCCCGACCGGGATTTGAACACCCTGGGCTTCTCTGGCAGATATTTGTCGCCGTAGCGCTCTTTGATATAGGTGTTGCCCTCGTTACGCGCATCGTCCGAGATGCGCAGCGAGTCGGTCCGCATATAGGTGATCAGACCGATGGCGCCCACGCCCTCGACTTCGACGCCTTCGTACAGCTCCTGGGCCGCCTTCATGGTGCGGCGGGCGGCGAATCCCAGTTTCCGGCTGGCCTCCTGCTGCATGGTGGAGGTAATGAAGGGCGGCGCGGGAGAAATCTGCCGCACTCCCCGCTTGACCTTGTCGACGGTGAAGGCCTCGGCCTTCAGCTCGGCCAAAATCGCGTCGGCCTGTTCCTTGCTTTCAATTTTGATCTTCTTGCCCTGTTTGTCTCCGTGGAACCGGGCCGGGAAGGGGCGTCCCTCCGGCGTGTCTGACAGCAGGGCGTCGAGGCTCCAGTATTCCTCGCTGACAAAGGCGCGGATCTCGTTTTCCCGGTCCACGATGATCCGCACTGCCGCCGACTGCACCCGTCCGGCGGACAGACCCTTGCGGATCTTTTTCCACAAAAACGGGCTGAGCTTATAGCCCACAATGCGGTCGAGGATGCGGCGGGCCTGCTGGGCGTTGACCAGATCCATATTCAGCTTCCGGGGCTGGGCCATCCCTTGGGACACCCCGGTTTTCGTGATTTCATTGAAGGTAACGCGGTTGTCCTCGGAGATGTCGGTCCCGAGCAGACCGGCGAGATGCCAGGAAATGGCCTCTCCTTCCCGGTCGGGGTCGGTGGCGAGGATGACGCCGTCGCTCTCCGCTGCCATAGCCTTGAGCTGGCGGATGAGGGCGGTTTTGCCCGGAATATCTACATAACGCGGCTTGAACCCATGCTCGATATCGACGCCGAGCAGGGTTTTGGGCAGGTCGCGGATATGGCCCATCGAAGCGATGACCTCATAGCCGGGGCCGAGGTATTTCTGAATGGTTTTCGCCTTGGCGGGCGATTCCACAATCACCAATTTTGACATAAGCGGTCCACCTGTTCTTTTTATATGCGGGGCACCCCCCGTTTTCATAACCGTGTGCCCTTATTTCACCGTATACGGTCTATCGCCCCGTTCCGGGGGCGGCTGGCGCCTCTTCGCAGGCAGATGTCCATCCCTGCGGCGTCAGGTGATCGGCTGCAGCGCGTACTGCCGGCCGGGAAAGTTTCGTGCACAGCCCGCAATTTCGAGTTCCGTCAGGCCGGCGAGCGCATCGGGATAGGCCAATCCCGCCTTCCCAGCGAGAATTTCGGCCGCCAGGGGTTCAGGCGTGAGCATTTGATAAAGCAGCGCGGCCTTCGGCGAAGCGTCGGCCGGACAGGGGCAAAAGGCAGGGGCGGGAGGTTTCGGCACCTCCTTGGCCGGCACCGGAGAAGCCGGCGCTTTTTTGGCGGCCTTCAGAACCGCCCCCGTTCCGGCCGCTTGGCGGCCAAAAGCCCCCTGGGCGGCGTCGGCCGCCCGCAGATCCAGGATATCCGGAAACCGGGAACCGTATTCCCGGAGGATTTCGCTGGCGCTGGTAATCAGGGAGGCGCCGTCCTTGATCAGGTCGTTGGACCCGCTGCTGTTGCCGGAGGTGATCTCTCCGGGGACAACATAGACGTCCCGTCCCTGGTTGCGGGCAAGCCTCGCGGTGATGAGGGACCCGCTGACTTTCGGCGCCTCGACGACACACACCGCCATCGCCATCCCGGCGAGCAGGCGGTTCCGAACCGGAAAATGTTCCGACAGCGGCGGGGAGCCTGGCGGATATTCCGTCACGATCACGCCGTCGGCCGCCAGGATCTGCTCTCTTAGGCGGCGGTTGGGTTTGGGATAATCGACGTCCAGGCCGCAGCCCTGCACCGCGATGGTCAGACCGCCGCCTTCGAGCGCGCCCCGGTGGGAGGCGGCGTCGATCCCCACAGCCCCGCCGCTGATGACGATGCAGCCGCCCGCCGCAAGTCCCGCGGCAATGCTGCCGGCGGCCCGGCAGCCGTACTCCGACGCTTTGCGGGTGCCGACCATGGAGACGGCGGGCAACCGATCGAGCGGCGGCAGCACCCCTTTCCCGTACAGGACCAGAGGTGGCATATAGGTGTTGCGCAGGCAGTCGGGATATTCGTCGTCCCCCATCGTGAGGACAAACGCCCCGTCCTTTAACGACGATTCGAGAATCCGGGCGGAGGGGTCGAGGAATTTGCGGCACAGGCGTTCCAGAAGGGCGCCCGTAAAGCCTGCCCGCATCAGCTCGGAGCGGGAGGCTCTGAAGAGCGCCTCGGGTGAACCGAAAGCCGAAAGAGCCAGCGCGGTTTTAACGCCGCCCGGCTCCAACGCCTGCTGCAGCCAGATCCAGTAAAGCCGGTTGTCCGTCATCCGAATCCCTCCGTTTCCCTCGCCCGCCGCTTTGCGGGTGCGTCGATTCCGGCTGTTCGGGGAAGAGCTCCGCCGGGAGACCCGGGCCGCTTTAGTCCGACCGGGTCATTTCCCAGAGCACAATGGACGCTGCGATGGACGCGTTCAGGGATTCCGCGCGCCCCCCCATGGGGATGGTGATCCGCTGATCGCAGGCCGCGACGGTCCCGGGCCGCAGTCCCGCCCCTTCGTTGCCGATGAGGCAGACCGTCCCCGTCCCGAGCCCGGCCTGCTGAACCGGCCGTGCATCGGCATCCGCCACACAGGCGAAACAGGAAAGCCCCGTGTTTTTGAAAGACGCCAGCAAAGCCGGCAGATCCTCCGTTCGGGCAGCAGGGAGGCGGAACACACCGCCCATGCTCCCCCGCAGCACCTTCGGATTGTATAAGTCGCAGCAGCCGGGAGTGAGGAACAATCCGTCGATTCCGAACGCCTCGGCCGTGCGGACGATGGTGCCGAGATTGCCCGGATCCTGTACGTCCTCGAGCAGGAGATACCGCCCGTTTCTCTTTATTTTACCCAAAGGGAGGCGGTTGTCAAGCCGCCGGCAGATACAGAAGATCCCCTGCGGGGCCTTGGTATCCGAAAACCGGGCGGCAAGAGCGGCGTCTATCTCGCGGCAGTCGGAACAGGCGGCCAGCAGCGGATGCAGATACGGTTCATACGCTTCCCGAGCCCGGGCCGTATACAGGACGGTACGGATCTCCACCCCCGACGCAGCTGCGTCAGCGCAGAGCCGCGCGCCCTCGAGCGCGAACAGGCCGCTTTCCCGCCGGTACGACGCATCGGCGAGCAGCCGGGACAGCTCCTTGAGAATGGGATTGTCCCGGCTGGTGATCGGCTCCGGATGACCATGTCCCGAGCCGGTATGGATAGTGCTGGTCTGCCGGCCCATGAAAGGCCCTCCTTTCCGTCCGGTCCCGTCCGTCGTTTCAGGCGCGGAGAATCCGAATCCGCGCGAAAACACAGGGTTCAGGGGAAATAGACAAGGCAAACGCCCGCTGGCAGGGCCGGCGGGCGCAGTTCGAGCTTATTTCAGGGCGTCTTTCGCCTTGTTCGCCAGGCCCGCGAACGCGGCGGCGTCGGAGACGGCCAGTTCGGCGAGCATCTTGCGGTTGAGCGTGATGCCAGCCTTCTTCATGCCGTTCATAAACGTGGAATAATTCATGCCGTTCATCTTCGCCGCGGCGGAGATGCGGGTGATCCACAGGCGGCGGAAATCGCGCTTTCTCTGCTTGCGGCCGATGTAGGCGTACTGGCCGGACTTCATGACTGCTTCTTTAGCGGTACGGAACAGCTTGGATTTTGCGCCGTAATAGCCCTTCGCCAGTTTGAGCGTCTTTTTCCTTCTCTTGCGCGTCATCAGCGCACCCTTCACACGTGCCATTTCTCTATGTCCTCCGTTTCTGAACGATTATTTATAGGGGATGAGGCGCTTGACCTGCGCCACATTCGTCTTGTCCGCGACCGTGGTCTTGCGCAGGTTGCGTTTGCGCTTGGTGGTCTTCTTGTTCAGAATGTGGGACTTGTAGGCATGGGCGCGCAGGACCTT
Source organism: uncultured Oscillospiraceae bacterium (assembly GCA_902461995.1). Taxonomy (GTDB): domain Bacteria; phylum Bacillota; class Clostridia; order Oscillospirales; family Acutalibacteraceae; genus UMGS1623. The sequence goes on from CABQAA010000060.1 coordinate 5,470, forward strand.
CCCGCCTTTGCTCAGCTTGAAGCGCTTTTTCGCGCCGGAATGCGTTTTAATCTTGGGCATGACAGTTATCCTCCTTCATTTTCGCGGTCATTTGGCGGCTTTGGGTGCCAGGAACATCAGCATGTTGCGGCCTTCCATTTTCGCGGGTTTTTCCACGACAGCCGTCTCCGAACAAACCTCGGCAAAGCGCTTCATGGTTTCGAGCCCGATTTCCGGATGGCCCATTTCCCGGCCGCGGAATCGGATGGAAACCTTGACCTTGTTGCCCTCCTGCAAAAAGCGCTGGGCGTGTTTGGCCTTGGTATTGAAGTCCGCAATGTCGATGTTCAGCGAAAGACGGACCTCCTTGAGTTCCACGACGCGCTGATTTTTCCGCGCTTCCTTTTCCCGCTTCGCTTGTTCAAAGCGGTATTTGCCGTAATCCATGATGCGGCAGACCGGCGGCGTGGCCGTCGGCGCGATCTTGACCAAATCGAGTTCCTTCTCATCGGCGAGCCGCTGAGCTTCACGCGTGGCTACTACGCCGAGCTGTTCGCCCTCGGCACCGATCAGGCGGACCTCATTGTCCCGGATCTGTTCGTTGATCTGCAGTTCCTTACTTGCGATGGGTAAGCACCTCCACACACACTCAAATGATGAATAAACGCGGGCAGAAAACTGCCCGCGTCACACAATCCGATTCACCCGTTCAAACGGGGAAACGTCCGTATCGACCCAACAGGAACGAAATCCGTGGGTGAGAGCGGGCAAGCGCTCTGCTTCGTTTTGTACTGCAACAGTATATCATCGGGCCAGGGAATTGTCAAGCGCTATTTTTCATTGTCCGGCAAGGATTCCGGCCGGATATCGTAGGTGACATAGGAGTGGGACACCCGGTAGCCGAGCTTCTCGGCCAGGGCGGCAGAGGCCGGATTGGCCGCGTCCCAGTTCGGATAGAGCCCCCTGTCGAGGCAGGCGAGGATCAATTTGGCTGCGCAGGCGGACGCGAGACCCTGCCGGCGGCAGTCCTCTCTCGTATCGATCTCAATTTCGATTCCCCCGCCGTACACGCTGTAGGAGGATGCGCCGGACAGGACCTTCCCCTCTTCGACGGCGACAAATCCGATGCCGTCCCGCTCATACTCCTCAAAGGTGGCAAATTGGGAGCAGAAATCCCGCCCCCAGGAATCTTTGGCCCAGTCGTACCAGCGCCGCCCGATCGGCTCCAGCCGGATTCCTTCCGGCAGAGCGGCGGCCATACGCACCAGAGCCTCCCGGTCGAAAACCGGATCCTTCCGGAATGCGATGCGGGTGATTTCCCGGCAGCGGTCCCCGTGGATGGCCCGCAGCCGCGGACCCCACGCCGCCTCCTTGGGGATGGTGAGCAGACGCCGGGGCAGATGCCGAATCAGCGACTCCGCCCCCGGCGCCAGAGCATCGCCGGCCAGAAAAACGAAATCCCCCAGCACAATCTGGGCGCAGGAGGGCGGCAAGGCATCGGCATACGCCTCCCCCATCCGTCCTTCCAGGCAGGAGCGGATCATGGTATCCCCCATGCCTGCGAACAGCGGGGCGAGCTGTATCCGGTCTGCGGGCATCACGTCCACCACAGCAGGGGCCTCCTTTTCATGGATTTGGGGGGTGATTTATAAAATAACGACCACCAAGGGATGGGTGGCTGCACACGTATACCTTTCGTCACCGGCGCTTGCGGGAGAGGTTCCATACCGCGAGAGGATAGAACACAGCGGCGGTGCCGAAGAGGATCAGCACGCTCGCATAGGCGGGCAGGAGGGTATCCCCGAAATGGAGCGTCACCCCCATCAGTTCCTCGAACTCCGCTACCGCCGACGCGGGCGCGCCGGCGAAGGAGGTCTCCATCGGCCCCGCCATCATCACCTGACGGAACAGGACGGCCGCATGAGAAACCGGGAACAGCTTAACGATCCATCCGACCGCGTCGGGCAGCTGTCCCACCGGCAGATAGATGCCGGTAACGAAGCCGATAAGAGTTCCCAAAATGGTGCTCGCCGTGGCAAAGGCGTTGGAGCTGCGGAAAAACGAGACGAGGAACAGTACGAGGGAGGTGTTCGTCAGGGTCGTGAGCAGTACGAGGCCGATCACCTTCAGCAGGACGATCACCCCCAGGAAGGCGCCGCCTTCGATAAGGATATACCCCTGCACCAGCACGAGGGCGACGAGGGTCATGATGACTCCCACGATAAAAGAGCTGAGGATATAGCCGCCCGCCAGCCGGCCCCGCCCAATCGGGGAGGAGGCGAAGTCCTTGGTGATATTTTTCGCCTTATCATCCACCATGACAGCGAAGGCGCCCATCGTCGTCGTGACCGACGTGACCGCCAGAAGCCCGGCCATGATCCAGGTGTCCATCAGCACCCGCGCCCCGGCCACTCCCTCCAGACTGCCCGTCCAGACATCCCCCAGAAACAGGGCGTACAGGCCGATGATGATGAACACCGCGAGCAAGGAAAAGAACACCGCGGATTTATCCCGGAAAAACAGCTTGAGGTTTCGTTTGGTAAACCCGATCATTCCCGCAGCTCCTTTCCCGTGATCGCGATAAACGCGTCGTCCATATTGCCGCCGACCACCTCGAAGCTCTCGAGATACGCGCGGCATTCTTCGAGAACCGGCAGAGCCTCCATGGTGGAGACAAGCGGCACCGTCAGACGGCCGGCTTTTTCCGTGAAGGCGAGCCCGCGGCTGTTCAGAATGCCGCGGACTTTCTCAAAATCGGAGCATACTAAGGAAAGGGTATCCTTCGTATAGGTCTCCCGCAGCTTCTGGGGCGTGCCTTTCGCGGCGATCTCGCCGCCGTCGAGAACGATGACGTAATCGGCCCCGGCCGCCTCCTCCATATAATGGGTGGTCAGGAAAACGGTCATGCCGGTCTCCTTCTGCAGGCGGGTGACGGTTTCCCAGACGCTTTGACGGGTCTGCGGATCGAGGCCAGTCGTCGGTTCATCGAGAATCAGGATTTTCGGGGTATGGACGAGCGCCCGGGCGATGTCGCACCGGCGGCGCTGGCCGCCCGACAGCTTGCCGTACCGCCGGTTCTTCAGGTCCGCCACCCCCGTGACCCGCATGGCCCGCTCAACGGACTCATCGAGCGCCCGTCCGCGGATGCCGTAAAAGCCGCCCCGGGTGCGGAGGTTTTCCTCCACCGTGAGCAGGCTGTCCAGCAAATTGTCCTGAAACACCACTCCGATCGAGGAACGGATGGCGCCGTCCTCTTTTCCTAGAACGTGGCCGTCCACCGTTACTTGGCCCCTGTCCGGTTTCAGAAAGGTGCAGATTATGTCAATGGTGGTGGATTTGCCTGCGCCGTTCGGCCCGAGGAAGGCGAACAGGCGCCCTTGTTCCACATAAAATGAGAGGCCTTTCACAGCGTGCACGTCGCCGTAAGATTTGTGAAGATCGGTCACATTGATGATCGTGTTCAACGTATTCCTCCTAATCTCTGTCTCCTCATCAGCCTTTTTCCTGGAGGTATTCCTCCAGGGTCAGATGACGGCGCATGATTTCCTCCGCGTGCTCCCGCCCCACATAGCGGTAGTGCCAGGGTTCGTAGCTCACGCCGGTGATCGCCTGCTTCTCCTTGGGATACCGGATAATAAAACCGTATTCCGCGCAGTGCTCCTGCAGCCAGGCGAACGCGGCGGTTTGATCGAAGGATTCCCGCAGCGACCAGTCGCCGTTCTGAATCATATCGATGGCAAGGCCGAGGTTGTGCTCGCTTGTGTAGGGGGCGGCGATGGTCTCGAGCGCTTTTTTTCGGGCCTCTTCCCGGCTGTAGCCCTTCTTCATGTAATCGTTTATCTTGTTTTCCAGATTGGACGCCGACCTCTCGGGTGTGCGGAAGAGATACCCCGCCCGAAGCCCGGTGTCCTTTGCCGC
>CABQAA010000061.1 GCA_902461995.1 uncultured Oscillospiraceae bacterium
GACCACGATTCCCCATGTCACCATTTACAGTCCGTCCACTTTTTCGGAATTGGACATCAACCTCAAGCAGGCGCTGTACGATGCGACCGGCATCGCCGTGGTACGGTATCCCAAGGGCGGGGAGCTTCCCGGCTGTGAGGGTTTTGAACCGGATTACAAGCCTTACACCCATCTGAAAAACGCCAGGGCGAGGGTCCTGCTCATCACCTATGGACGTCTGTTTTCCCACGCGATGATCGCCGCCAAAGAGCTGGAGGATGCGGATGTGCCGGTTTCGCTGCTCAAGCTGACCCGGATCTGGCCGCTGTCGGAAGAGTGCGTTTCGATTGCGGCGGAATACGACCAGGTGCTGTTCTTTGAAGAAGGAAGCGGGCAGGGGGGCATCGGACAGGTTCTCGAAAGCCGGCTGCTCGAGCTCGGATACGGGGGACGGGTCCATATCCGGGCAATCGACGGGTTTATCCCGGCCTGCACCACGTCGGCTGGCTTCCGACGGACCGGACTTGATGTAGACGGCATGATCGAAGCCGTCCGGGAGGCGCTCGCTTATGGACAAACCGCGTAAACGGCTCGATGTCCTGCTGGTGGAAAGAGGTCTGTTCTCCGGCCGGGAACGGGCGAAAGAGCAGATCCGCGTCGGCGCTGTCCTGGTGAACGGCCGGGCGGAGGTCAAGCCCTCTGCATTGGTCGATATCGAAGCGGACCTTATCTGTGAAGGCGGATGCCTTTACGTCAGCAGAGGCGGTCTCAAGATGGAAAAAGCGGTGCGGGTGGCGCAGCTCGATTTGACGGGACTCACCGCCCTCGATATCGGGGCTTCGACCGGCGGCTTTACCGACTGTATGCTGCAAAACGGAGCGGCCCGGGTCTATGCCGTCGATGTGGGACACGGCCAGCTGCATCCGTCTTTATGTGCGGACTCCCGGGTGGTGAATCTCGAAGGGACCGATGCCCGTTCGCAGGCGCTCACATCCGTGATTCCGCCCGAAACGGTCGAATTCGTGACGGCGGACGTCTCCTTCATCTCTGTCAAAGCCGTCTTGCCGGCGGTGCGTCCATTTCTCGCACCGGCCGCGCGGCTGGTGGTGCTGATCAAACCCCAGTTTGAAGCGGGACGTCAGGCGGTCGGAAAACGAGGCGTGGTGCGGGATCCGCGGGCTCACCGCCGCGTTCTTGACGAGATGCTCCGCTTCTTTGCGGAGGAAGGCCTGCGCCTCGACGGCCTGACGTACTCCCCGGTTGCGGGCGGGGAGGGGAACATCGAATATCTGGCGGTGCTGACCGCACCGCCTGCCGGGGGATCCCCGCTCTGCCCGGATACGAAGGCGATTGTGGACGAGGCGTTTTCCGCTTTGTCCTCCCGATAAAGACCAGTGGAAAGGATGACTTCTATGCGGATAGCCGTGCTGCCCAATCCGCGCGCGTCGGGGGTGCGCGAGGCGTTTCCACGCGTCTGTGCCGCCCTGCGGGAATTTGGCGCCGAGCTTTTGCTGCCCGACGAAGGGGAGTCGTTCCCGAGCGCCAAGGCGGATCCGCTCATCCGGGAATGCGATGTGGCGGTGGCTCTTGGCGGAGACGGCACCATCATTCACACGGCCAAGCGCGCGGCGCTGTGCGGCCGGGCCGTTTTGGGAATTAACTGCGGCCGCCTCGGCTTTATGGCGGGGCTGGAAGCGGATGAACTCGGAAAACTGTCCGCTTTGATCCGGGGGGAGTACGCCGTGGAAAAGCGGATGCTTCTCGACATCAGGATCCGGTCGGGAGATGGCCATACGGCACATTTCAACGCTCTCAACGAGGCGGTGGTCTCCCGCGGCTCCCTGTCCAGGATGATTGAACTCGAGGTGTTCAATAAAGGAGAACGGGTGGCGCATTACCAGGCCGACGGCGTGATCGTCGCGACCCCGACAGGCTCGACGGCGTATTCCCTTTCGGCCGGGGGACCGGTGATCGATCCGGCTCTGCGCTGCCTGCTGTTGACACCGGTCTGTCCGCACTCTCTCCATTCCCGTTCCTATCTCTTCGGCGAGGATGCGGAACTCTCTGTCCGTCCGTCCGGGCAGCCGGATGCTCCGGTATACCTGACCGTGGACGGGGAAGAGGCGGTGCCTCTCGGCCCTGGAGCCGATGTGACGTTGTCCCGGGCCGAGGCCGAGGCGTGTTTGATCATGCTCGGCCGGGGCCCCTTTTACGAAGTACTCAACCGCAAGCTGATGAACCGTTGACAGAAAGGCAGGACGTCGATGAAAACTAAACGGCATGCGAAAATTCTGGAAATCATCCATCAAGGCTCAGTGGAAACACAGGAGGATCTGCTCCGCCTGCTGCGGGAAGACGGCTACACCGTCACCCAGGCGACCGTGTCCCGGGATATCAAGGAACTGCGGCTGATCAAAGCGCTGGGCCCGGACGGCCGTTACCGGTATTCCACCGTGCGGCTGGAAAACGAGAATATCTCGTCGAAATTCCATTCTCTCTTTGCCGATGCGGTGCTCCACATCGATTATGCCGCCAATCTCGTGGTGGTCAAATGCCTGTCGGGTATGGCACAGGCGGCCTGCGCGGCAATGGATTCCCTGCACTGGGACCAGGTGGTCGGCACCCTGGCAGGGGACGATACCTTTGTCTGCATCACCAAAAGCGAAGAACAGGCCATTTCACTCACAGCGGAGCTGAAAAAGCTGCTGCGCGCCTAAACCGACCGGAAGGGGCAACCTAGGATGCTGCAAAGCCTGTATATTGAGAATATCGCGGTCATCGAACGGGCGGATATCGCGTTCGACGCCGGCCTCAATGTCCTGACCGGTGAAACGGGCGCGGGAAAATCCATCGTGATCGATGCGATCAACGCCGTGTTGGGGGAGCGGGTCAGCCGGGATATCGTGCGCACCGGCAGCGATGAGGCACGGGTGACGGCGCTGTTTTCCGATCTGTCGCCTGCCGCGTCGGAAGCGCTGAAAAACTGGGACGTGGAACCGGATGAGGATGGCTGCCTGCTCATTCAGCGGACCATTGCGGCCGGGGGAAAGGGGACCTGCCGCATCGGTGGGCGGCCCGTGACCGTATCCGTCCTGCGGGAGGTGGGCCGCCTGCTCGTTAACATCCACGGCCAGCATGAAAATCAGGTCCTTCTGTCCCCGGAACGGCACGTCACGTATCTCGATCGTCTCGGCGGCCACGCGCCGCTGTTGGAGGCATACCGCGGGGTTTATGACCGCCTGTGTTCCATCCGGCGCGAGCTCGATAAGGCGGATATGGACGAGACCATGAAGTTAAGGCGGATCGATCTGCTCCGCTATCAGCTTGAGGAGATCGAGGCGGCGGAGCTGATGCCCGGAGAAGAGGAGGAGCTGGAAGCCTCCCGCCGGATGTTCCGCCACGCGGAAGCGATCGCCGAGGGAATGATGGCGGCCAAGGAGGCCCTGTCGGGGGATGAAGATACGATGGGTGCCCTTTCCCGCCTGGAAGGGGCCGCGTCGGCCCTGTCCGGAGCCGGGCGGTATATGGAAGAGGCGTCGGCCCTGTCCAAACGGGTGGAAAACGCCCTGTATGAGCTGGAGGACTGCGCAGACGAGCTGCGGGATCTCCTCTCCCGCCTCGAATTCGATCCGGCCGAGCTGGACCGGGTGGAGTCGCGGCTGGATCTCATCCGCCGCCTGACGAGCAAATACGGACCGGGGATTCCGGATGTGCTCGCCTACGCCGACAAAGCCAGACAGGAGCTCGAAGACATCGAGAACGCGGACGAGCGGCTCGAACGCCTCGGGCGCGCCTTGAAAGAAACCGAACGGGAGGCCGAAGAGGCCGCCGCCCGTCTGACCGCCGCCCGCGTTAAAACGGCGCAGGTGTTTGCCAAAAGCGTCATGGAGCAGCTGACCTTTCTGGACATGCCCCATGTGACCATGGAGGTTTTAATAGAACCGGTGCCGCTGTCGTCCGGAGGAGCGGACCAGGTGGAATTCCTCCTGTCCGCCAATCCCGGGGAGCCGCCCCGGCCGATTGCCAAAATCGCATCCGGAGGCGAATTGTCCCGCGTGATGCTCGCGATCAAATCGGTTCTGGCCGACGCGGACGATATCGATACCCTCATCTTCGACGAGATCGATACCGGCATCAGCGGCCGCGCCGCCTGGAAGGTGGGCGTCAAGCTGAGGGAAACGGCGCAGGGGTCGGATTTGTCCCGGAAGCGGCAGGTGCTCTGCGTTACCCATCTCGCGCAGATCGCTGCCCAGGCACACCATCATCTGCTCATCGCCAAATCGGTCCGGGACGGCCGCACCTTCACGGATGTGGCACCTCTGAATGAAACCGGACGGGTGGAAGAGCTCGCCCGGATCATCGGCGGGGACATCACTCCCGCCAGCCGGGAGGCCGCCCGGGAAATGTTGGGCCGGATCGTGTGAATTTCGCCTGTTTCGGCGGCAGGCTTGCTTTCTGTGTTTCTGCCGGAACAGAACCATTGGGCGGTATGCGTCCATCCCCCGCCCGATTGACTAGCGCCTTCTTTTACAGCAGCGCAAAATGCGGGCTCTCGATAACCGCTTTCATCTGACATAGGCAAAAAGGATGGCCGACGGGGTCGAACATCACCATCCAGTCCTCGGAAAACTGCTCATCGGCGATGACCGCTCCGCACCGAGCGGCGTGTGAAACGGCCGATTTCAAGTCATTTACGGCGAAGTCCAGATGCGCCATTTGCTGCTGCTCTCCCGATTTGTCCGGCCATACGGGCGGTGTGTAGTCGGGATTCCGCTGAAACGTGATCCCCGGATATGTCCCCTGCTCCGTGCCTGGGGCGCCGACACAGGCCCAATCCGCATTGTGAAACGGGATATCCCACTGGAGCAGCGCCGCATAAAACTGGGCCAATGCATAGGGATCCGGGCAATCCACCGTAAACGCGTACATTTTAATTTTCAGTCCGTTGTCCATTCTGAATGCCTCCCATTCTTAGTCGTCATCCATGTTATCACATCGGTCCGCCTTGTACAAGAAAAGGGGAAAACAAACCGGGGCTTGACATGCGGGGCGGAATGTGCTTTAATGGGCATCACAGGCGATGAAGGGAAGAAGTACCTCTGCAGCACAGTACAGAGAGCCGTTGGCTGGTGCAAAACGGTCTGGGCGCAGGTCGAAATACATCCCGGAGCTGTAACCTGAACCGCGGGCTTGCCGCACAGTAGGGGAGCCGTGTGCGCACGTTACAGCGCAGGACGTTTTTTGACGCCCGCAAGGCCGTTTTCGTAAGGGAACGGTGAATGAGGTGGTACCGCGGATCTTTCCGCCCTCTGCACAAATGCAGGGGGCGTTTTTGTTTTCCCCTGCGGAAAAGTGGAAACCGAAAAAGGAGGACAAACAACATGAGCGCCAACGTATTCGACGAACTGAACGCCCGGGGCATGATCGCCCAGACCACCAACGCGGACAAAATCCGGGAGCTGCTCGGCGGTGGGGAACCGGTGACCTTTTACATCGGCTTCGATCCGACGGCGGACAGCCTGCATGTCGGGCATTTCGTCCAGCTGATGGTGATGGCCCACATGCAGAAGGCCGGCCACCGCCCGGTTGCCCTGCTCGGCGGCGGCACCGGGATGATCGGCGATCCCACGGGCAAAAGCGATATGCGGAAGATGATGACACCCGAGACCATCGAGTACCATGTGAACTGCTTCAAAAAGCAGATGTCCCGGTTCGTGGATTTCTCCGAGGGGAAGGCCCTGATGGTCAACAACGCCGACTGGCTGCTGAATCTCAATTATATCGAGTTTCTGCGGGAGGTCGGGGTGCATTTCTCGGTCAACCGGATGCTGACCTTCGAGTGCTTCAAACAGCGGTTGGAGCGGGGCCTCTCCTTCATGGAATTCAACTACATGCTGATGCAGAGCTATGATTTCTTCTACCTGAACCAGAATTATGGCTGCACTCTGGAGCTGGGCGGCGACGACCAGTGGAGCAACATCATCGGCGGCGTCGAGCTTTGTCGCCGGAAGGCCGCCAAGGAAGTTTACGGCATGACCTTTGCCCTGCTGACCACCTCCGAGGGCAAAAAGATGGGCAAAACCGAAAAAGGCGCCGTCTGGCTGGATCCTGACAAGACCCCGCCCTACGAATTCTTCCAGTACTGGCGGAATATCGACGACGCGGACGTGGGCAAATGCCTGCGGATGCTCACCTTCCTGCCCGTCGGCGAGATCGAGGAAATGGAGCGGGCCGGGGATATCAACCGGAATAAAGAGCGACTCGCGCATGAACTGACGGCGCTTGTCCATGGGCAGGCGGAGGCCGATAAAGCTCTCGAAGCCGCCCGCGCTCTTTTCGGCGGGGGAGGGGACAGCGACAACATGCCCTCGACCACGCTGCCGGCGGAGACCTTCACGGACGGGGCCGTCCCGGTCATCGATCTGCTGGTCATGACCGGTCTGGCGCCCTCCAAAGGAGAGGCCCGCCGCCTGATCCAGCAGGGAGGCGTGGCGGTTGACGGGGAGAAGGTCGCGGATATCGGTGCCGCCGTACCCGCATCCGCGTTTGAAAAGGGCCAGGTCATCCTGAAAAAGGGCAAAAAGGTGTTCCATAAGGTCCTGAAAGGCTAAACAAAAATCCGGAGTAGGCGCGGCGTTCGTTTTCCGCGTTTACTCCGGATTCCTATATCGTCATTCGTTTGCATATGCGATATGAATCTTATCCGGGTACTCCTTTTCGGCATCTGAAAAGACGTCCAGGATCTTTTGTAGCTCCGCCCGGAGCTGCTTATGGAGGGACGACAGACCGGACAGGCGAATTTCACAGGGCCAGCCGATAAACCCTGTCAGGCAATCCCACAACGCGTCCCGGTTTCCGCCGAAAAAGTCCGGTAAAGCCAATCCAGTTTTGATGCAACCATATACATCGCGATAATACTTTACCAGTCTAAAATCAATGGTATAAATAAAATCTGCTTTAAAATTGGGCATTTGGAGAACCTCCTCACGATATTTGAAGAAACGTTTTATAGTGATCGTAGCTTACAAAAAGAAAAATCCATCATTTAAAATCAGCAATCTCTGGCTATTACGAAAACCTCCGTGATAATTGATGTCTGCTTCGTACCATGCACGGTCGGAAGCGGAAGGAAGCTTATGTCCTACATTGCGATAGGACTCGTACAAGTATGCTCCCGACAGTACATCCTATAAATTGCCTATCCAAGGTTTCCATCCTTTTTTACAGCCTCCATTTTACTAATATAATTTTCCGGTAAATCTCCCGTCTGCTTTACCACATAGTCCGCGCCGCTGTTTCCATTTACCGTTGCCGTACCGGCCAGGATGCTGAGCATCCATTTGACGCGGCAGCGGCAGGATGGATGGGATTCCAGCCGAATTTTTAAGGTGGTGGGTGCGTCTTCCGCCGGAAAAACTCTGCCGTATTCATCCCAGCAAGCTTCAAAAAGCCTGTCATCCATCGTCGCGCCGCGAAACTTGAAATTTCGGCTTTTCCCCAGTTTTGGTCGTAAGCGGTACCCGAGCATATTCTCAGAAAAAATGATGTTGAGCAGTGCAGTAAGTTGATCCAGCCGCTTTTCTTCCTCCATAGATAACCTTCTCATCCAGTATAGAACATATGTTCTATACTGGATTTCGATATTTTTGAAAATTTGTCAAGCCGTTCCGCGCAATACTTGATGAAACGGCCGCCGCTTTCGCAGATGCCACACCTTTTCCTGGATTATTTTGCGATCTCCTCTTTATTTTCACGCTGTAGTGTGCTAAACTATAACCAGTATCGTGATGGAGGGGGCTTACCCATGAATTCAAAAATCAAGGACGAAAACACCGATTTTCTGTTTAAAGCGATCCTCCAGCTCCAAAATATGGAGGAATGCTATCAGTTTTTCGAGGATCTCTGCACGGTTTCCGAAATCAAAGCCATGTCCCAGCGCATCGTCGTGGCGAAGATGCTCAGCGACAAGCGGGTGTACAGCGATATCGTCGCGGCAACCGGCGCATCCACGGCCACGATCAGCCGGGTCAACCGTTCGCTGATCTATGGTTGTGACGCCTATGACATGGTGTTTTCCCGGATGAAGGACGACGAGGACGAAACCTGAATCCGGAAAGGACGAACGGTATGGCTACCAACGCATACAGCGCTTTTGCCGCGTTTTACGACCGCCTGACCGGCGACGTGGATTACGCGGGTTTGGCCGCCTATCTGCGGGAGGTTTTTCTCCGCCACCAGGGGAGGGCTCCGGCCACCTTGCTGGATCTCGCCTGCGGGTCGGGCAGTCTGTCGTTGGAACTGGCCGCGGGCGGTGCCGAGGTCATCGGAGTGGACGCGTCGGAGGATATGCTGGCGCTGGCCGGAAGCAAGGCAGCCGGGGCGGGGGAGACGATCCTGTTTCTGGAGCAGGACATGCGCGCCCTCGATCTGTACGGCACGGTCGAAGGGGCGGTCTGCGCGCTCGACAGCCTCAGCCATTTGCTGCACACGGACGATATCCGAGCGGTTCTTCGCCGCCTTCGATTATTTCTGGAACCCGGGGGTCTGTTCATTTTCGATGTGAACACCCCCTACAAGCACCGGGAGGTGTTGGGGGACAACGCCTTCGTATTCGAGTCGGAAGATGTCTGCTGTGTCTGGCGAAACCGCTTTATCCCCCGCACCTGCGAGACGGCGATGACGCTGGACTTCTTTGTTCCGACTGCGGATGGCCTCTATGAGCGGATGACCGACGAGGTACGGGAACGCGCGTACGCCGAAAAAACGCTCCGGCGTCTGCTGAACGAGGAAGGATTTGCAATCCTCGCGGTTTATGGGGACCGGACCTTTTCGCCGCCCGGGCCGCAGGAGGAACGGATGGTGTTCGTCGCCCGCAACGACCGGCCACTGGAAGAGGCGCTGGGTGGGACGGGCACCGACGGCTCCGCGACGCATACAATGGGTATATAGCGGCGAAAACTGCATAGGATGTGTAAAGGGGTTCAAGAAACATGGGAAAACTGGTACGCTGCCTGACCACCGACGGGGCTGTCGTGGCTCTGGCGCTGGATTCGACCGATATTGTGGCCCGTGCAGAGCAGATCCATGGAACGTCCGCC
>CABQAA010000062.1 GCA_902461995.1 uncultured Oscillospiraceae bacterium
CGGCCGGTTCGCCCACCCCGATGAACCCGCCGCCGTTATAGATGTAACGGCGTACAGCGGTGAGGATGGTCTCGTCCGCCCAGTTGTCGCCGCCCGTCCAGGCGGTGTCCCCGTCCCCGACGTTTAAAATCACATCGAAAGAGGCAAGCAACGTGGGATCCTCCCGGATATCATCGAAGCTGATAAACTGCACGTCGAAGGGGGCACCGCTGAGCACTTCGATCACACCGGCATAGGAGTAGTTCGGCTTCTGATACAGGGCGTGATGCACCATATGGTTGCCCCAGGCCCGCATTTTGCCCCAGGAGCTGAGCACCGCCACCCGCCCGACACAGTAGGGCACAGCGCCTTTGACGTGGCTATAAAGGGTGCGGAATTCATTGCACACGCTCTCGATATAGTCGATAAAATCCGGGAGTTCCAGGGCGAGCTTGAGATAACCGCCGTACCCAATCCGGTCGATGGGCTGACGCAGGATGGCGCGCCTTGCCGTGACCCAGTTGATCTTGGCTTCCCGGACGGGATCGCCGCCCTCATGGAAGGTGTCGGGGAAGAAATAGGGCAGAAACCGCCCTTCGGTATAGCGGACACCCGGGATGTCGCTGATGAGGCGGAGGGTGGCGCCGTTGCCGACGCTGCCCACCACGGCGTCGAGACCGATGGTGCGGAATTCCTCCAAAAACGGCTCGGTGCCGATCCAATGATCGCCCAAAAACATCATGGCTTCCTTGCCGTATTCATGGGTGATGTCCACCATCTCTTTGGCGAGCTTCGCGACCTCCCGCCGCTGGAACACCTGAAAATCGCGGAATTCTTTAGACGGCACCCGGTAAGTGTTGTTCATATATCCCTGGTCGATGATGTATTCCGGCCGGAAGGGATAGCCCACCTCTTTTTCAAACTGCTCGAGGATATATGGGCTGACGCTGGCCGAATAACCGTACCAATCCACGTATTTTTCCCGGGCGAGTTCGTCGAACAGCAGGGTGAATTGATGGAAGAAAGTGGTGTAGCGGATGACGTCCACATACGGATGTTCCTCGATAAAACGGCGCAGGCGTTTCATAGTGAACTCCCGCGTTTTGGGCTGGCGGACGTCGAAGGTGATCTGGTGCTCCACCCCCTGCCACCCGTTGGTGACGGCATTGTACATATGGACCGGATCCCACATAATATAGGCGAGAAAGCTGACAGAATACTGGTGATAGGGCGCCGTATCGATTACGACATCGCCCGTTTCCCTGTCATATCGCCAGGAGGACACCGGCACCGGCTCGCCGGTCGTGCGGTCCATGACCTCCCACCAGCGGGCGATATCATCGCGGTCGTTGACGGCGAGCATATCGGGATAGAGATGGTCCATCAGGTGGATCCGGAGGCTCTCCCCCTCCGCGGTGTGAAAAGCGGTGCTGATATACATCTGCTGAATTTCGTCCGGGTTTGCTCTAGCCCAGTCGTTGTCCTTGCGGGTGGTGTAGTAGGTGGAGTACACCTTCGCATTCACGCCGCGCAGCTCGTCCGGGAAATCGGTGCCGTCGCAGTCGCGGATGGCGTCCGCACCCAGGCGGCGGACGAGATCGAGCGTCTCAGGAACCACGTCCACATCGGTGGGGATCGTGACCCGTCCGGTGATGTTTTCGTCTGGTTGCCTCATGATGGATATCCCCTTTCTGCGGGCCGGTCAGCCGCTTCAATTTGGGTGTCAAACTTAAAATCTAACACAAACATACCGATACCGTTGCCTTACTGGCTAGTAAAATAATCCATTTCCTCTATAAAAAAGCCGCATTTTAACAAGCCTATGCCTTTTAGGGGGCATAGGCCCGCCGTTATCGCATGAAGCGGAGTTACTTTTTCGGTTTTTTATCCCCCCGGGTGTAGCGCCGGTTGTACAGATACAGCAGGGCGAGCAGACCCGCAAGGCCGAGCAGCATGACCCCGATCCAGGGCAGGCCGCGGAACCGCTGGCCGACGATGATGAGCGCCATGCAGCCGATGAAAGCGGCCAGCGCGAGAAGTCCTTTGAGCCACGTCATACGAGTTCCTCCTTTTCCGGTCAGCCCTTGACACCGCCGACGGTCATCCCTTGGGTCAGCTTCTTCTGCACGATCATATACAGGATGAGGGTGGGCAGCATGACCATCACGAGTCCGGCATACATCTGTCCGTACTGTGCCGCTGCGTTCTGCGCCTTCATCAGGTTCATCAGCCCGACCGGCAGGGTGCGGTAATCGCCGCTCATCAGGGTCATGGAGATGATATATTCATTCCAGAAGGACAGAAAATTGAATAGGATCACGGTGATGATGCTGGGTTTCGCCATAGGGAAGATGATCTTTACCATGGTGCGGAAATACCCGCTGCCATCCACATAGGCGGCTTCCTCAAAATCCTTCGGCAGGGTTTGGAAATAGCTCGAAAGCAGGTAAATCGTAAAAGGCAGTGCGGTGGAGGCGTAAATCAGGGCCAGAATAAAGCGGTTATTTAAGAAAAACCCTTCGCCGAAGATCTGATAAACCGGGCTGCCCGGTTCGACTCCCAGCATTTCAAGCAGTCCCGCGAGCCCCTTGTTGCCGTCCACCAGCATGAGAAAGATCGGCACCACGATATAGTTAACGTTGATGAACAGCCCGCCCATGAAACAGGTGTTGAGCAGCTTCCGCCCGCGGAATTTATACCGGGCGAGCACATAGGCGGCGGGCAGGGCCACGACGAGCAGAATGGCGAGGGCCATCGCCGTGACGATAATGGAATTCAAGAAATACGCGCCCATGTTCGCCTTGTTGAAGGCGTCGATGAAATTCTGAAAATGGAAACCCTTGGGCAGCGCCCAGGGATCGCCGTAGAATTCGCTGTTTTCCTTGACCGAGGCCATGAACGCCCAGCCGACCGGTACGACGATGGAGATGGCAAATACGATCAGAACGACGAAAATGAACAGTTTATACAGGGTATCTGCGCTGAAGCCTTTTCGTTGTTTCATGCCGATCCCCCCTTAGTATTCGAGCGGTTCGCGCTTTGTCACGGCGTTGACCACGGCCGCGAGCGCGAAGGAGAACAGGAACACCACCACACCGATGGCCATACCGTAGCCATAAGACGAGTTGGTGTACGCCTGTGTATACATATAGCTTAAGAAGACCTCGGTGGACCCGTCGGGGCCGCCGTTGGTCATGGCCTTGACGAGCAGGAAACTCAAGTTGATGTTGCTGATGATGAAGAAGGTCAGCGTGGTGCGGATGTTGGTCCAGATCAGCGGAATGGTGATGGTAAAGAACTGACGGAAACGGCCCGCGCCCTCCAGCCCGGCGCTTTCATACAGGCTTTCGGGAACGGCGGACATGCTCGCCATATACATAACCATATAATAGCCGATGGCCTGCCATACCAAGGCCCCCGCCAGGCTGAAGATGACCAGCTTCTGATCACCCAGCCACAAAATGGGATCGTCCAAGTTGGTGAACAAGCCGATGATGCTGTTGAGCAGGCCCCGCTTGGCGTCGAAAATCGCATTGAAAATCGCCGCGATAACAACCACCGACAGAATATTCGGGATGTAGAAGATCACACGGAACAAGCCCTTGCCCGGAACCTTTTCCCGCACGAGGATGCTGGCGAAAATCAGGGAGAGGGCAAATGTCACCACCGTTACCAGCACAATGAGCAGGACGGTGTTCTGGAAAGAACGCAGAAATTTCTCGTCGGACATCAGGGTCTTAAAATTTTTCAGGCCGACAAAGGTTTTCTCATCGGAATAGCCGCCCCACTTATAAAGCGACATCCAAAAAACTTGCAGGGTGGGGATGACCATGAAAATGACGAACAGCACGGTCGCCGGAATGACGCACAAGGCGGCAAAGCGGCCTTGCCCCCGTAATTTACGCATGGGGGGACACCTCCTTCTTCTGTGAGAACGGATCCGGAACAAGTTAAAACAAGAGCGGGTCCGGGCGACCGGTCCGACCGGCCGCCCGCCCGCCACATGATTGGATTTACTTTAGGGCGCCGCGGAGCTTATTGCTCGCGTCGATGATGCCGGCCTTCCACTGATCAACGGTCTTGTCGCCGCTGACCACACTGTTGAAGGAATTGAACGCCGCGTCCGCGATGCTCACGCCCTCGACCGGGTCGGTGGTGGCGAAAGCGCCCATGGCCGCTTTCGCACCGCTGTCATAGATGCTGTAGAACATCTTGTTCTCGCCTTCGAGCAGGGAGCTGGCTGTTTTGATGGGCTGAACAGCCGGGCCTTTACCTTCGGCCTTGCCGGAGGTGGCGAAAACTTCGGCGGCTTTGTCGGAGTACAAAAACGCCATGAAACGGTCGGCAAGTTCCGGATTCTTCGCTTTTTTCGGGCTCCACAGCTGCTCAAAGAAGGTGTAGGAATACCGGTCTCCGTCCCCGATGGCCGGCAGGGCGGTGAAGCCCCACTGGAATCCTTCGGCCCGCGGCGCATCGGCCATCTCGCCGGTCACCCAGGTGCCGTTCGGCATAAACAGAGCTTTATTGTCCAGAATAAGCTGCTGGTTCTTCTGATAGTTGTCGTCGTTCGCATTGGCAACCGTGGTCTTTTCGGTGTAGGAAGCGAGCTTCGCCATTACCTCAAACACCTTGGCTGCTTCGGGCGTATCCCAAATGCCCTCGGCGTAATGGGTAGCCTTTTCAAAGAACTCGGGGCCGCCCGCTTCCATCAGCATGGCATAGAAGAAGGCGTCGAAATAACCGGCGGTCGGATAGGTGAAGAGCGCAATCCCTTCGGCTTTGGCCTTTTCACCGAGCTCCCACATCTCGTCCCAGTTGGTGGGAACGGCCCAGCCTTTGGACTGGAACAGACCGGCGTTGTAGAACAGGCCGCAGGGGCCATAGAACATGGGGGCCAGATACGTTTTGCCGTCGGAATAGGGATTGGTGATCGAGGTGTCCAGGAATCCGGGAACGATTTTATCCCGTACCTTGACGTTTTCGCCCGGCACCGTCATGTCGAGCATGCCAGTCAGGTCGCGCAGGCTGTTTTCCTTAGTCATGGTCTCGGTCAACGCCTTGTCACGGCCAACGCCCAGATGGACAACATCCGGATAATCACCGGACTTCATCAGGGGACTGATGACATCTTCCAGGTTTTTGTCGATGGTCAGTTCCACTTTCACGCCTTCGTTGGCTTCCTCAAACGCTTTGGCAATATCTTTCCAGATCTGCGTGCCATAGGCGGATTCGAGCACAGCCACTTTCAGGACCTTTTGGGATGATCCGGATTCGCTAGACTCAGGTGCTTTACAGCCTGCCAGCACGCCGAGCATCATGACCGATGCCAACCCGATGGACAACACTTTTTTCATGGTAATCCTCCTTCGTTTGGGTTTCCCAGGAGTGGAACACCCCCGGACGGTTGTGAAGTTTCGTCTCTTTTAGTATATCGGAATTCCAGTGCCATTCAAGGGATATATTGCTCGTCTTTTTATTTATATTGTGTTTTTCGTTGTTTTATATAATTTTTTCGAACAAATACCATATCTTTGGTCTATGATTATAATTTCCCATGACAGGCAGAGAAATCCACCCCTATTATGCCCATAGAATACGCATTTTATGAAAATATTTTTTATATAACTTGTCAATCCGTACGATATAGAGTATACTGATTTTAAAAGAACATGCGCAATGAATCCTATAAATCGCAAAAAATCACAGGAGAACCCAGCATGGGATGTGAGGGGGAGGCACATGAGCAATCATCTCTATACGATCGCCGAAAATCAACACCATGTTGAAACCCGTTTGCTGTATGTCACTTCGGCGAAATACGAAGGGGATTGGCACAGCACCCCGCATTCCCACCATTTTTCCGAATTCTTTTATGTGCTTGGCGGCCGCGGCCGGTTTCTTGTCGATTCCCAAATGTTTGACGTGGAGGAACACGATCTCGTCATTGTCAATCCGCATGTCGCGCACACGGAGATGTCTCGCCAGAGCAGCCCGCTCGAGTATATCGCCCTGGGGATCGAAGGTGTCTGTTTCACCTTCGATCAGCCCGGGGCCGATGAGAACTACCGCCTGTTTCATTATAAGGACAAGCCAATGTCCTCCCGGCAGGAATTCCTGTCCTATCTGCATGCGCTGCTGCGTGAAGCGGAGAAAAACGACGCCTATAGCGAGGAGGTCTGTCAGAATCTCCTGGAAGTGCTCATGATCATTATGATGCGGCATTCCGAATTCACGTTATCGGTAATGCCGTCCAAAAAAGCCAACCTGGCCTGCGCGCAGGTTAAACGGTACATCGACAGCCATTTCCGCGAACCGCTGTCGCTTCATGATCTGGCGGGTTTGGTTCATGTGAACAAGTACCATCTGGTGCATACCTTCACGGCAGATTACGGTCTCTCTCCCATTCAGTATCTCATCTCCCGCCGGGTGGACGAGAGTAAGAGTCTGCTGCGCACCACCGACCATTCCATCGCGCAGATCGCCTCGATTTCCGGTTTTTCCTCCCAGTCCTATTTTGCCCAGACGTTCCAGAAATTCATGGGGATGAGCCCCACACAGTACCGCCGTCAGAGCCGGCCGACGGATTCCTAAAGCCAAACAGCCGGAGCCGTTTTTGAACGGCTCCGGCTGTTTTTACTTCTTCCGTGATTTGCCGTCACGGCACAGGGAAGGTCCCTGGCCCTTTTCCCAAGCCGTGACGCTCCATATAGGGGCCTTCACAGGGGGATTCGGAGAAAGCGAACGGCCTATTTCCGACGAAGTTTGTCCTGCAGGCGGCGGATTTCGTCCCGGCGGCGGGCGGTTTCATCTGGGGCAGGCACATACCGGTCCCCTTCTTTCGCCAGCACGTCTCCGGGGCGGGCGGCGGCGGGAAGCTGCGCGCGCGGAACGGTCAGGATCTGTTCGTCGTCGTCCTCCAAAACGGCGAGGTCCTCTTCAAAGCGGTCCAAGCTGTAATACATCCCTCATCCTCCTGATTCACGTTCGGTTTCAAATGCGATCGCGTCCCCATCGCAGCGGACCACAATCGTGCCGCAGAGATCGCTGCGATAGCTTGCGATACGGCGTTTCGCAAGCGCATCCAGCGTCACCTGATGCGGATGATTATACGAATTATCGGCGCCGCAGGTGATCAGCGCATACCGGGGGTTCACCGCGTCGAGCAGGGCGGCGGTGGAGGAAGAGCGGCTGCCGTGATGGCCGATCTTGATGACGTCGGCGGCGAGATCGGCTCCCGCCGCGATCAGGGAAGCTTCCTCTTCCTTTTCCGCATCCCCCATGAAGAGAAAGCGGCGCCGGCCGAAGTCCACCCGGCAGACAACCGACATGTTGTTGCGGTCCTCCGCCTCTGTGACCGGGCCGAGAATCGTAATGGCGGCGTCCCCCAGGGTATAGGCCGCGCCCGGTTTCGCCTCGGTGACGGCGATGTTCTTTTTATCGAGCGCCTGAAGCATGCTGAGATAGCTCTTGGTGGTCGGTTCGAATCCCTCCGGCATGAAAGCCATGACGAACGTGTCGATCTCGAACGTGTCGATCACGTTGTCCATCCCGCCGATGTGGTCGACGTCCCCATGGGTGGCGATCACGAGGTCGAGACGCCGCACCCCCTGCGCGTGCAGATAGTCCACCACATCCTGCCCCGCCGGATTCGTCCCCGCGTCGATGAGCATGTTGTGGGTGCCGTTCCGGATCAGGATGGAGTCCGCGTTGCCAACGTCGATGACGTCGATGCGCAGCTCGTTTTCCAAATCGGAGAGAGGCGGCGTCTCCCGCAGGCCGACCGCCTCGAAAATCCGGTTCCAGGTGGGCAGAAAGGGGCGGTTGAGTTGTTCGCTGACCGTGACGAGGCCGGACAGGATGAGCACGAGGCTGCCAAAGGCGATCAGGGTCCAGAATACGCCGCGGTTCAGGCGGCGTTTACGCGATTTGTTCATATGGCTCCCCCTTTATTGGGTATAAAAACGGCGGATTCCCGATCCGTGTGTTTTTCTATTCCCGGCCCAGGAGCCAATTGACGTCCACTTTCAGAATATCGGCCAGCGCGTTCAGCTCAATGTCCGTCACCGGCCGCTTCTGACCTTCGAGGAGGGAAAGGGACGAGGCACTGATGTCAATTTCTTTGATTTGTAATCTGGCCAATAACTCGGTTTGCTTAAGACCCAATGCTTGTCTGGCCTTTGCAACGCGTTGTCCTACAATATTGCGGTCACCAAGTGCCAATTTTCTTGTATTCACACCCGTCCACCTCCCAACATATTTATTCTAGCCAAATTTACCGAGGTTAAATTGAGCGTGGTTCAATTTAAACCGCAATATAAAAAAACAGGTAAAGATCCGTAGATCCTTACCTGTTGCTTTTATAGGATGGAAACTGAGCCAATCCCCTGGGCCGCAGCCCTGATTGTATCGTTAGTTTGGATGATAACGCTGGGGAGGTTCTCCTCAAAAGAGAACCGACAGGAGCACCCGGGGGTTCAGGGGGGGCTATCCCCCCTGACGCTTCTTTTCCCTTTTTATTTTTATCAGCCCCGGGCAAATGCGGAAGCATTTGTGCAGGCTGGGGAAGATGCCGGCCGTAACTGTCCGCGTTCGGCCCGGCCTTCTTTGCGTAAAGAAAGGGGGTGCTAAAGGCGCACGCATGCGCCTTTACGCGGCAGGAGCGCATAGATAATTAAGCTTTATATAAGTTTGGCCTGCGGGCCACCTTCTTTTGGCCTGAACCCCAAAATGAAGGCTAGGGCACATGTATGTTCCCGTAGTCTCCCGGAGGTTCCCCTCGGACCTATATCTACGCGATCCAATATCCGAAGGATATTGGTGGTGGCCGGGCCCAAAATCCGTTGCTATATCGTCCACGTGACCGGCCGGCCTAGGGTTCTTTTTAGAAAAACCAGCAGTGGCGCAGACGTCTTACTTTTACGCCATATAAATAAAGGGGCGCTCCGCCCCCTAAAATAACCCCCGGGGTTCGGCCCTGCGTCAAGTTTTTTCTTATCTGCTGGTTTTTATCCTATAACCATACATCGCAGACAAAAAAGCCATGGAGGACAGGACGCTCCTGTTCTCCATGGCTC
>CABQAA010000063.1 GCA_902461995.1 uncultured Oscillospiraceae bacterium
GCCGTCTCAACGAACAATACCGTCAGTATCTCGAGCTCAAAGAGGCAAACAACGATTACCAGTTTGCCGACGGACGGGTCATCGCGGTGGATCCTCTCGACAAATACGGGAACTTCACCATCGACACCGGCTCTCTGGAAGGTGTGGGGCCGAACGATCCGGTCATCACCCCCTCCGGTCTCGTCGGCGTGGTGTATGAGGTGGGCCCCACGTGGGCCAAGGTCCGCTCCCTGCTCGACCCGGCCACTCAGGCCAGCGCGTATATCAGCCGGAACAGCGACACCTGCATCACAAGCGGCAGCGCGTCGCTTGCGCAGGAAGGGCTGCTGCGTCTCGATTTGCTGCCGCGCGGCACGGGAACCGCCGTAGGCGATATCGCGGTCACGTCCGGCGTGGGCGGCGTGTTCCCGAAAGGGCTGCTGATCGGCACCGTGCAGGAGGTTTCTCCGTCATCCGACGGCTTGTCGGTCTACGCGGTGGTGCAGCCGTTCGTCAACGTGCGGGATATCACCTCGGTTTTTGTCATTACGTCATTCACCGGACAGGGCACCGACGCGGGAAGCGGCGGATGACCCTGTCCGTCCTGTCTGGACCCCTTTGCGGCAGAAAGGAGGAAACGGCCTGGAACGGAAAATCGCAGAGAAGGACCCCATGCGGCGGCTCAGTGACCGTTACCTCAAATGGACGGCCTATGGGCTGCTCATCCTTCTTGTCACACTTCTGCAGGCAACCCGGGGGCTGATACCGCCGATTTTCGGTGTGCGCCCTCTTTTGGTCGTGCCGCTGACCGTCTGTATCGCGATGTTTGTCGGCCCCACCGGCGGCGCCGCTGCGGGGATCGCCTGCGGTATCTTGTGGGATTTATACGGCGCGAGACTCCTCGGCTTCAACGCTCTGCTGCTGCTGGTAACCGGCTGCCTGTGCGGACTCCTCATCACGCTTTTGATGCGGAACAATCTGCTGACGGCCCTTCTCCTGTCGGCGGCCGCGCTGCTGTTTGTCGGCTTGATGAATTGGCTCTGTTATACTGTGCTGCTCGCGGAACCCGAACCGGGTTTTGTCCTGGTGCGGCGCATTTTGCCGAGTCTCGCCTATTCGTTCGCTCTCACCCCGCTTTTATATGGCGCGACGTTTCTGACGGCGCGCATTCTGAAACGCCGCGAATAATCGCTCATCGATGTATTCCCCCTCTTTTCCGATCGCCATTCAGGATTCGGAACGCTAACAGAAAGGACGGGTTTTGAATATGGTGGACACCAATCCTCACAACCGATCCAGCCGGCGCCGCTTATCCATTCTCGCCGGCGTGCTTGTCGTTGTTTTCGGCATATACTGTGTCCGCCTCTTTCAGATCCAGATCGTGGAGGGGGAGTATTACGCGAGCCAGGCCAACCGCCTGACTGAAACCAAGGTCCCCATCGCCGCTTCCCGCGGGGAAATCCTCGACCGGTATCTGCGCCCGATGGCGGTCAACCGCACCAGCTTCTCGCTGGTGATCGACGGTGCCTTCTTCCCGCGCGGGACCGGCAGCGAGGCCCGTAGCGAACAGAATGCGATCCTGCTCAAGCTTACCGACCTGCTCAGCAGCCGGGGCGAGGAATGGAACGACACCCTGCCGATCACCAAAACCGAGCCCTTTGCCTTCCTGGAAGATCAGGAAAACAGCATCGCCACCCTGCGCAAAAAACTGGAGCTTGCCGATTACGCCACGGTGGAAAACTGCATGGCCGCCATGATCAAGTTGTTCGCTCTTGAGTCCTATACCCCCGCCGAGCAGCGGCTTCTGGCCGGTATTCAGTATGAAATGGTCATCCGGGGATTCAGCCTGAAGAATCCCTTTGTATTCTGCAACGATATCTCCCGGGAAACCGCGTATATCATCAAAGAAAACAACACCGCCTATCCCGGTATCACGCCGCAGGCTACGCCGGTGCGGGAATATGTCAGCGGCACCATCGCTCCGCATCTGATTGGGACCCTCGGCCCTATCTACCCAGAGGAATACGAGTCTCTGAAAGACCAGGGGTATCAGCTCAACGACATTTTGGGAAAGAGCGGCATCGAGCAGGCGATGGAGTCTTCGCTCCGGGGTTCGACCGGCACCCGAGTGCTCGTTAAGGACGCCTCCGGCGCCATTGTGAACGAATACGAAAGTGCTCCCGCCGTGGCGGGCAATTCGGTGGTTATGACGCTGGATAAAAATCTTCAGCAAGCCACCGAAGATGCTCTTCTCGCAAAAATGGCGGAGCTGCGGACCAAGACCGGTACCGCCAAGAAACCTTGGGTCGGACAGGATGTCAAGAGCGGCTCGGTGGTGCTTCTCGATGTCAAAGACGGCGGTGTGCTGGTGAGCGCCAGCGTGCCGGGATATGATCTCTCCACCTATTCGAGCAACTATTCCGATTTGCTGAACGATCCGGGCAACCCCCTGTTCAACCGGGCGCTGTACGGCACCTTCGCCTGCGGCTCCACCATCAAACCGGCGGTCGCCATCGCCGGCCTGATGGAGGGCGTCATCACGCCTGAGCAAAAGGGCCCCCACTGTGACAGTGTGTATCATTATTACGAAGACGTCGGTTTCGCCCCAAGGTGCACCGGATATCACGGTGCCCTCAATGTTGTGGGCGCTCTTCAAAAATCCTGCAACGTCTTTTTCTTCGATTTGGGGCGCCGCCTGACGATCCGGCCAATGAACACCTACCTCACCCGGTTCGGTTTCGGGGTCAAAACCGGTATTGAAATCGGGGAGGCGGCCGG
Source organism: uncultured Oscillospiraceae bacterium (assembly GCA_902461995.1). Lineage (GTDB taxonomy): Bacteria > Bacillota > Clostridia > Oscillospirales > Acutalibacteraceae > UMGS1623. The sequence continues at coordinate 2,758 of CABQAA010000063.1, forward strand.
TGTGTTGGCCGGGCCCGATACCAAAAGCGACTGGGTGGAAGGCGATACCATTCAGGTGGCCATCGGCCAGCTGACCAACCGCTTCACCCCGATTCAGCTCGCCGCCTATTCGATGATGCTCGCGAACGGCGGCGTGCGATACAAAACCCACCTCGTTCACAGTGTGCGCAGCTACGACGGTACCGTGGAAACCGTGGTGCAGCCCGAGATCGCCGACCGGCTCGACATCGACGCCACCACCCTCAAAACCGTGAAGGACGGCATGATCGCCGTCGCCTCGGCTCCGGGAGGAACGGCGTACAACTCCTTCCGGGACGCCCCTTATACTGTGGCCGCTAAGACCGGCACGGCTCAGAACGGCAATAACGACCGCTCCGACCACGGTGTCTTCATCGCCTACGCCCCGGCGGAAAATCCGGAGGTGGCCATCTCGGTCGTGATGGAAAACGGCACGTCGGGCCCGGCCCATCAGGTGGCCCGAACCGTGTTGGACGCGTACTTTGCCTCCAAATCGGCCGGCACCGCCCCCACCCCCGAACAGGTGCTGCTGCCCTGACCGGTGCTAAAATGTTCGTCTGCACGAAATCAAAACGGCACGGTTCCGGAAGGAGCGACCGCCCCGGGCCATTCCGCTACGCGGAATAGGCGGTGGCCGGCCCAGGACATCGTCCGCAGCTGTCTCGTTCCGGGGTCCACCATGTGCGGCTGCACAGAATCGAAACAGTACTCTTCCAGGGTAATCGATCGCCCCGGGCCATTCCGCTATAGCGGAATGAGCGGTGGCCGGCCCAGAACATCGTTCGTAACTATCTCGGTTGGGGGCCGGCCCGGTTGTCGCAGATGTACGAAGCGGCCTCCGAAACTTTGGCGGGGCAGGCCGTAAAAACAGGTTTACAACCGAATTGAAAATATGGTATACTGAACGTGGTTATATGTCGCCGTACGGCGGCGGGAGGTTCCATATGGGCTTGATTTCGGTTGTGACATCGGGAAAAGGGGGCGCCGGCAAATCCACGGTGACGGCCGGTCTCGGCTGCGCTCTGGCGCGCCAGGGACGGAGAGTGTTGCTCGTGGACGGGGATGCCGGCCTGCGCAGTCTCGATCTGATGCTTGGAATCGGTTCCGCTGTGTACGATATGGCCGACATTTTCGCAGGCCGCTGCGAACCCATCCGGGCCATTTATCCGTCTCCCGTCTGCCCGAATGTGGCGGTTGTGCCGGCGCCTGTGGGATTGGAACAGCTGGCATCCCCCGGCGATATGGCGCGCTTATGCCGCGGATTTGCCCGGTATTATGACGATGTGATCATCGACAGCCCGGCCGGTATCGGTCCTGGGTTCGAAACGGCCGCAGCGGGAGCATCGCAGGCTCTTGTCGTCTCCACCCCCGACATGGTCTGCGCCCGCGACGCCCAGATCATCGGCCGCCTGCTCGATAAGCGGGGGCTTCCGGCCCGCTTGATCATCAACCGGTTGCGGCCGGCCCTCGTCATGGCCGGCAAAATGCCGGACGTGGACGAGATTATCGATACCGCGGCCCTCCCCCTCATCGGCATACTTCCTGAAGACGAGGAGGTCGCGGTCGCCAACGCCAACGGACGGCCGTTGCCGGGGCATTGTCCGGCAGCCGCTTGTTTCGGCAACATTGCCCGGCGGTATCTGGGGGAAGAAGTCCGCCTTGCGCGACTCGAAAAAATGTGACCTAGCAAAGAGTGAATTATAAAGGAGCTGACGGTATGAACATCGCCCTGATCGCCCATGACGCCAAGAAGGAACTCATGGTCCAGTTCTGCATCGCCTATTGCGGCATCCTCAGCCGACACAATATTTGCGCTACCGGCACCACGGGGAAAATGGTGTCAGAGGCGACCGGCCTCAACATCACCCGCTATATGAGCGGTTCTCAGGGCGGCGATCAGCAGATCTCGGCCCGCATCGCCTGCGATGAGATCGACCTTCTGCTCTTTTTCCGCGACCCGATGACCGTCAAGGCCCACGAACCCAACGAAAGCGACATGTTCCGTCTGTGCGACATGCGGAACATCCCCGTCGCGACCAATATCGCGACGGCGGAGGTCCTCATTCACGGATTGGAGCGGGGCGATCTCGACTGGCGGAATATCGTCAACCCCGGCAATCCGTAAAGAGCGCCTGCAACGGGACAATGGTTCAGGGAACGGCAGCTGCACGGCCTGGGGGCGGATGCGCTTCTGAGACCGGCAGGGGCGGTTCCCTGTGTCATGTCCGGATGAATGGCCCTGTGTTCAGTGAAAGGAATGGGAATATGGCTTTGATTACCAAGGCTCCCCGGGGCACCATGGATGTGCTTCCGGCGGACAGCTATAAATGGCAGCACATGGAACAAACCGCGTTGTCGATCGCGCGGGATTTCGGATTCCGGGAGATGCGCACCCCGGTTTTTGAACATACCGAGCTGTTCCAGCGATCGGTCGGAGAAACCACCGACGTGGTCCAAAAGGAAATGTACACCTTCACCGACAAGGGCGGCCGCTCGGTCACCCTCCGCCCGGAAGGGACGGCGGGGATGGCCCGCGCCATGCTCGAGCATAGCCTCCACAACGAGGCCCTGCCGGCCAAAGTGGCCTACGTCACCTCCTGCTACCGGTATGAAAAGCCCCAGGCCGGCCGGCTGCGCGAATTCCATCAGTTCGGCGTGGAGTGCTTCGGCGCGGCCGCGCCTCAGGCGGACGCCGAAATCATCTCTCTCGCCCATACGATTCTCCAAGCCCTCGGGGTCACGGGGGTGTCCCTGCACATCAACTCCATCGGCTGTCCCACCTGTCGTGCCCGCTATCACGCAGCCCTGAAGGCGTATTTCGAGGGACACAAAGACGATCTCTGCGGCACCTGTCAGGAACGCCTGGAGCGAAACCCCATGCGAATTCTCGACTGCAAATCCCCCGTCTGCTCTGCGATTGCGAAAGACGCGCCGGTGATGCTCGACTATCTGTGCGAGGACTGCGCCTCTCATTTCGAAGAGGTTAAGGCCTGTCTGACCGCGGCGGAAATCCCCTTTTCCATCGATACCCGGATCGTACGGGGCCTGGATTATTATACCCGGACCGTGTTCGAATTTATTTCGGACGCGCTGGGATCCCAGTCGACCGTCTGCGGCGGGGGACGGTACGACGGTCTGACCGCGGAACTCGGCGGCCCGGCGCTCCCGTCCCTGGGCTTCGGCATGGGTCTCGAGCGCCTGCTGATGATCCTGGAGGCGAAAAACGCCGCCATCCCGGCGCCGCCCCGCCCGGAACTCTATTTGGCGCCGATGGGGACGGCCGCGGTACGGGAATGCTTCGCCATCGCTTCCCGTCTCCGGGAAGGCGGGGTATCGGTGGAATTCGATGTGGCGGGCCGGGGGCTCAAGGCCCAGATGAAATACGCCGACAAGCTCGGCGCGCGGTACGTCATCGTCGTGGGGGACAACGAGCTGGCCGAAAAGCGGGGCAAACTCAAGGATATGGAATCCGGTGCCGAGGAACCCATCGCGCTGGACGACAGCCTCTACACCACCCTGTATCAGAAATCGCTCGACCGTCAGCTGGCCGGCATGGCCGACCTCTTTGGCGAGGAGCTGGCGGAAGGCATCGAGAAATAAAGGAACAACGGAAGGGACGAACACTCATGGCAGAGAGCATCAAGGGCCTCAGGCGCACACGGTACTGCGGGGAATTCCGGCGGGAACACGCCGGGGAGGAAGCGACGGTATTCGGCTGGGTCCAGCGGCAAAGGGATCTCGGGCAGCTGATTTTCGTGGATCTGCGGGACCGGACCGGCATCATTCAGCTTGCCTTTGATGCGGCCACGCCGTCCGACGTCTTTGAAAAAGCCGGAAGCGTGCGGGGGGAATTCGTCCTTGCCGCAAAAGGTCGGGTGCGGGTGCGCTCGTCGATCAATGCCGAGCTGCCGACCGGCGAGGTGGAAATCGCGGTGGAGGAGCTGCGGATTCTCGGCCGTTCCGAGACCCCGCCCTTTGAAATCGTGGAAAATTCCAACACCGCCGAGGCGACCCGTCTGAAATACCGCTACCTCGATCTGCGGCGGCCCGAGCTGCAGCGGAATCTGCAGATGCGGCACTTGATCGCCAAGACCGCGCGGGATTATTTCGACAGCCAGGGCTTCCTGGAAATCGAAACCCCCATGCTCATCAAATCCACCCCCGAAGGCGCGCGGGACTTTCTGGTCCCCTCCCGCCTGCACAAAGGAGAATTCTACGCCCTGCCCCAGTCCCCTCAAATTTACAAGCAGCTGACCATGGTGGCGGGTTTCGACCGCACCATGCAGCTTGCCCGCTGCTTCCGGGACGAGGACCTGCGGGCCGACCGCCAGCCCGAGTTCACCCAGATCGATCTGGAAATGTCTTTTGTGGACGTGGAGGACGTGCTGGAAATCGGCGAGGGCTTCATGGCCGAGGTCTTCCGCCGGGCGCTGGGCCGGGAACTGCCCCTGCCGCTGCCCCGCCTGACCTACAACGAGGCGATGCGGCGCTTTGGCTCGGATAAGCCGGATACCCGCTTCGCCATGGAGTTGACTGATCTGACCGACACGGTGGGGAACTGCGGTTTCGGCGTCTTTTCATCCGCGGCGCAGGGCGGCGGGGCAGTGGGCTGTATCACCGCCAAGGATTCGGTGAGCACTTTGACTCGCAAAGAGGTCGACAAGCTGACCGAATATGTCAAAGGCATCGGGGCCAAGGGCCTCGCCTGGGTCCGCTGGACGGCGGAGGGACTTTCCTCCTCCTTTGGCAAATTCCTGACCGAAGACGAGATGTCCGCCCTGCTGCAGACGGCCGGCGCCGAACCCGGCGACGTGGTGCTGATCGTGGCTGGCCCGGTGAAAAAAGGTGTACTGACCACCCTCGGCTCCCTTCGCCTGGAGGTCGCCGAGCGCCTGCAGATCCCCCGGGAGGGATACAACCTGCTCTGGATCACCGAAATGCCCTTCTTTGAGTGGGACGAGGAGCTGGGCGAATGGGTGGCGATGCACCATCCCTTCACCGCGCCGCTCGACGAATGCATCCCTTACCTCGAAAGCGATCCCGGAAGGGTGTACGCCAAGGCGTACGACTTGGTGCTCAACGGCATTGAGCTGTCGAGCGGTTCCATCCGGATCACCGATCCGGAACTGCAAAGCCACATTTTCCGGGCACTGCATCTCACGGAAGAGGAAGCCCGGTTGAAATTCGGCCACCTGCTGGAGGCGTTCCGCTACGGCGCACCGCCCCACGGCGGCATGGGCATCGGCCTGGACCGGCTGGTAATGCAGCTTCTCGGGGCTTCCAGCCTCCGGGATGTGCTCGCGTTCCCGAAGGTGCAGAACATGACCGAGCTGATGACCTCCTGTCCGTCTCCGGCCGATCCGGCTCAGCTGGCCGAACTGGGGCTTCAGGTTCTGAAAGAGGAAAAGTAACAGACGCGGCAAGGGCGGGCGTATCTAGGATACGCCCGCCCTTTTTTGTATCCGTCGGTTTAACCGCCCATACTCCAATAAAAATCCGTCAAAGGATATCCCGGGACCTGCGTTCCTGAGGCAGTAGGAACGTGTCCGCCATCATCCGGGCGCCGAGCCGGAAGCCTTCGATAAAGCGGTCGAGCTCATCGCACGCGGCAATCTCCTAGCGCGCATTCAAAAGCTGGGATAAGAGCCGCCGCTTCTCGTCGGCTCCGGCTGTCGTTTCCAGAAAAGCCGTTAGCTTCCGTTCGTTGTCCGCGAGTATGCGCAGAAAGGCCGCGTATTCCGACCGGGGATCGACGCCTCTGTCCCGCGGGTGGAGATCCCCACGATATAGATCTTCGAGTATTCCGCTGCTGTACAAATCGTTCATGGGCTGCAACCCCTTTGCAAGAATTTCCGTTTGGGTTATACTGAAAATGTATCGGATTACCTCACCGTACATCAGCGCGGCGTTTGCGGACAATCCACCGATTTCTTTTGTGATAAGCGCATTATGGTCCAGACATAGTGCATATTTAAGTGGGAATATGTGCAATTATTAGACTATATATTTGTGCATCTCGACACCATATCTGGTACATACACATGTTGAGATGGGATGTGTTCTCTATGCCAATTATCTATCATAAATTTTTTGAATTATTAAAAGACAAGGGAATGAGCACCTATACCATTCGCAGGGATCACATCATCGGCGTAGCTGCACTTGAAAAAATGAGAAAATCCGAAGGGCACATAGACACAAGGACGATCGAGCGCATCTGCGCTGCGCTCCACTGCCAGCCGGGCGACA
>CABQAA010000064.1 GCA_902461995.1 uncultured Oscillospiraceae bacterium
GGGGCGGACATCCGCGTGTTCGCAGGCGAGGAAGCGGCCGGTACGGCCGGCGCCGGTCTGTACCTCGTCAATAAGAAGCAGAACGTCCCGGCCGGAGCACAGCTCCCGCACCCCCTGCAGATACGCCGGATCCAGCGGCATCACGCCGCCCTCCCCCTGTACGCATTCGAGGAGGACGGCGCAGACGGTGTCGTCCAGGCCCTGCTCCATCGCGGCGAGGTTGTTCGCGGGCAGATACCGGAACCCCTCCGTAAAGGGATGGAAATACCGATGGAACCCCTCCTGTCCGGTTGCGGCCAGGGTGGTCACGGTCCGGCCGTGAAAGGAGTTTTCCAGGGTGATGACGGTGCTGCGCCCCTCCCCGTATTTATCGAAGCTGTATTTCCGGGCGAGCTTGAGCGCGCATTCGTTGGCCTCGGCTCCGGAATTGCACAGGAACACCCGCGCCATCCCTGCGGCGGCGCAGAGCTCTCTGGCAAAGGCCGTCTGGACCGGATTATCGTACAGGTTGGAGGTGTGCTGAAGCCGCGCGGCCTGCTCCGCGACGGCCCGGACCCAGCCGGGCTCGCAGTAGCCCAGGGCGTTGACCCCGATGCCGCTGCCGAAATCGATGTATTCTTTCCCGTTCGTGTCGATTGCCACGGCGCCCCGGCCGTGATCGAGCTCGACGGGAAACCGGCCATAGGTCGGCATCAGGCCGCCGTCACCGGCGGAAAACGAAACGGACATGCGAACAACTCCTTTATATAACCGGCGCCGGTCCTTTACAGGAACATGGTGCCGATGCCTTCGTCGGTAAGCATCTCGATGAGGATGGAATGCGGGATCCGGCCGTCGATGATGTGGGTGCGCCGGACGCCGCGGCGGACCGCTTCGACGCAGCAGTCGATTTTCGGGATCATGCCGCCGGTGATGATGCCCTGATGTTTGAGATGGGGCACCTCGCTGACCTGCACGACGGAGATCAGCGAATCCTCGTCGTCCTTATCCCGCAGAAGGCCGCGGACGTCGGTCATTAAGACCAGTTTTTCCGCCCCCAGGGCCGCGGCGATCTGGGCAGCGGCGATGTCGGCGTTGATGTTGTAGGTCTCCCCATCCTCGCCCGCGGCGATGGTGGCCACGACCGGGATGGTATCGTTATCAAGGCTGGTGCGGATGAGGGTGACGTTGACATGGGTAATGTCGCCCACAAAGCCGAGGTCCTGTTCGGTATGGCGGACAGCCTTGATCATGCCGCCATCCAGACCGCACAGACCGATCGCCCGGCCGCCGTGGGCTTCGAGCTGCTGCACCAGGCTTTTGTTGACTTTGCCCGCGAGGACCATCTCCACGACGTCCATCGTCTCCTCGTCGGTATAGCGCAGGCCGCCCACGAAGCGGGACTCCTTGCCGAGCATCTTGAGCATGGCGTTGATTTCGGGGCCTCCCCCGTGCACCAGCACCACCCGGATGCCGACGGTGGAAAGCAGCACGATGTCCTGCATGACCGCGGCCTTGAGCTCGTCACTGATCATGGCGTTGCCGCCGTATTTGATGACAACGGTTTTACCCGCATATTGTTTGATGTAGGGCAGGGCCTGGGTGAGAACCTGTGCCCGGTCGGGAGTGGAAATGTTCATGGCAATGACCTCATTTATATCAGAATCGTGAGCCGAATCGAACGGAAAGGAATGCGGTTTTTCAGCTGCGGTAGTCCCCGTTGATTTTCACATAATCATACGTCAGGTCACAGCCCCAGGCGTGAGCGGAGGCGTCCCCGTCGTGCAGCCGGATGTCCACCGTGATTTCGGGCTTTGACAGGATGGTTTTGGCCGTGTCTTCGTCGAAGGGGATGCCCGCACCGTTCCGACAGACCTCGATCCGTCCCGCTCCCGATTCGAAGGCGACGTCCACACCCTGAACGTCCACTTTGGCGCCCGAATACCCGATGGCGCAGAGCACCCGGCCCCAGTTGGCGTCGGCCCCGAAAATGGCGGCCTTGAGCAGGGACGAACCCGCGACGGCTCTGGCCGCCGTTCTGGCGTCCGCCCGGGTGGCGGCACCCCGAATTTGCACTTCCATCAGCCGGGTTGCCCCTTCGCCGTCGGCGGCCAAAGCGCGGACGATGGCGGCGCAGAGCATCCGCAGGGCCCCGCAGAAGGCGTCGTAGTCCTCTCCCTTGGACGCAATCAGCGAATTTTCCGCCGCGCCGTTTGCCAGCAGGGCGACGGTGTCGTTGGTGGACGTATCCCCGTCAACCGTGAGCATGTTGAAGGTATCCCCCACCACGTCGAGGAGAGCCTCGTGCAGGAGCACCGGGGTGATCGCCGCGTCGGTGGTCAGGAAGCAGAGCATGGTGGCCATATTGGGGGCGATCATCCCGCTGCCTTTGGCGATGCCGCCAAGGGTGCAGGTCTTCCCGCCCGCCCGGAAGGTCACGGCGAATTCTTTTTTTCGGGTGTCGGTGGTCATGATGGCCTCAGCGGCCTCTGCGCTGCCGTTTGCGGACAAGGATGCCGCCAGGGTCGGCATGGCCGCCGCAATCGGCTCCAGGGGCAGGGATGGGCCGATGACACCGGTGGAGGCCGGCAGCACGTCGGATGCGTCGATCCCGAGGGCATCCGCGGCCAGGCGGCACATCGTTTCCGCGGTTTCGAGTCCGTCCGCGGCGCAGGTGTTGGCGATGCCGCTGTTGCAGACGATCGCGCGGGCCGTGCCGTTTTCGAGATGCCGCTTGGTGATGGTCAGGGGCGCGCCCTTAACGAGATTCTGGGTATACACCGCGGCAGCGGCGGCCGGCCGGTCGGAGACGATCAGGGCGAGATCTTTTTTGCTCCGGTTTTTCCGGATGCCGCAGTGCACGCCTCCGGCGGTAAAGCCTTTGGCGGCGGTGACGCCGCCTTCAATAAAGGTGGACATAATGGTCATCAGCTCCTGTTTTTCTAAGGAAGATTATAAGGCATTTATTTCTGGTGGGGCCTCGGTTTCCGGTGGCGTTTTGACAGGCGCCCACCATTTATGGACGCAGACGAGCAGCAGCCCGTACGAAGCGGCCGAGAGGAGGGTATCCTTGAGCAGCCTCAGCAGGCTGGGGGTCATCTGGACCTCGATTACAGACGGTGCCTGACAGAAACCCAAGAGCAGCTTTCCCAGCCCGACCGCAGCCGACAAGGCCACGAATACCAGCGCCACCGCCCATTCGCGGCCGTTCATAAGCCGATAAAGGCCTTTGGCCAGAACAAAGGTGATCCCGCATTGCAGCAGCAGGGTCAGCAGCATTAAGGCAGCGTATCCGAGGCCGCCCTGACGCAGGGAGGACCAAAGCGTCACCACCTGCCAGAGCAGCACCAGGAGATAGGTTAGCAGGACAGGCTTAATCCAGCAGCGGATGACGATAATCCCCAGCGCCGCTTGGCTCAAGGTGAAGCAGGCGGAAGCAAGAACGGACAGCACCGCCTTTAAGCCGGAAGCGCCCGCCGTCGGATCCTGAAATCGCCAGAGAGGCTCAAGGCCAATAGATTGTGAGCTGAGTGCTGTGATGAGGATTCCCAAGACCGAAAAAAGTACCCAGCACCCGAGTAAAAACCAGTATTCGCGTGTGAATCCCTTTTTCATCGTTCTCTCCCCTCTTTTTACAGACATCGGGACGGTATGCCGCCCGCCCCGGTGTTACTCGTTTAAGATACCGTTACCGCTTCGGTTTTTCTGGAAAAGAGCCGCCGGATGAGGATATAAAGGCCGAACACGGCCGATTCCGTGAGAGCTTGCAGGAGAAAACTCCCCCGTGTCAGGAGAGAAAAGGTACCGTTCCAGAGGGATTGTCCCGTTTTCAGAATCAGGTGCAAGGCGGCCAGCGTGAGAAAAGCCGCCCCGTCCCGTCCGCAAACCAGGCGGAGCAGGATTTTGGCCGAGACAAGCAGGAGAACGGCATACAGAAGCGGGAGAAAAAGAGTGTTGCATACGAAACGCAGCAGCGGAATGCCGGAGATCGACGTTCTGGTAAAAAGATGAAGCAACGGCAAAAAAGCAGCCCCAACGGGTGACGCCGTACCCGCCTCTTAAGAATTGGGATGAAAACATGACACGCCGATACAGATTTTCCAGCAGGGGAGCCGCCAGGGAAAGAACCACCCAGGCGGCGGGCAGCACCCCGGTTCCCCGTGTAAAAGAGCGTTTCATAGAGTCCCTCCTTTCGACTGCATGGCGTTGGATTCGGTTTTCTCATCCGGAGTGGTGTCGCAGTTAAAGGAAGAATGGAAAATCCGAGCCAGGACAAGAAAGGCGGCGGCCTCGAACAGCAGGGCGAGGAGCCGCAGCGGGGTCTTCAGGAACCAGACCCGCCCGAGACGCCCCCTGTCAGAGCCATCAACAGGACGAAAAGAAGCAGGGACAGGGCAAACAGACCCATCATCCACCCATATGTCCGGCCAAACGACAGCCGGGCCCGATACTGCCGCATCATGTCGAACCCTCCTTACCGCATTCGGATGTTCGTCATTTTCCGGATATTCCGTTAAAACGAAAGGGGAACCATGCCGAGGCCCGTGTCCTCCGGCAGACCGAAGAGGAGGTTGGCGTTTTGAATCGCCTGCCCCGCCGCGCCCTTGACCATGTTGTCGATCACAGAGGTGACGATCAGCAGGCCGGTGTGGACGTCGGCATAGAGTTGGATATCGCAGTAATTGGATCCGCGCACACTGCGGATGTTGACCCCCTCCCCTTCCGGGAGAAGGCGGACAAACCGTTCGTGCGCATAGGCGTCCGTATACGCCTGGCGCACCTGATCGAGGGAGACGCCCGGTTTCAGGCGGGCGTAGATGGTGGAGAGGATGCCGCGGTTGACCGGGAGCAGATGGGGAACAAAGGTCACCGTGACCGGCTGTCCCGCCATTTTGGACAGGGTTTGCTCGATCTCGGGCGTGTGGCGGTGGCTCGCCACCTTGTAGGCGGAAAACGCCTCATTACAGTCGGGGAAATGCGTGGTCTGAGAGAGGCCGCGGCCTGCGCCGGTCGTACCCGACTTGGAATCGATGACCAGCCCGTCCGTTTCGACGAATCCTTTTTGGAGGGCGGGCGCCAGCCCCAGGGCCACGCTCGTCGGATAGCAGCCGGGGTTGCCAATGAGGGCAGTCTGTCGGATCTCCTCCCGGAACAGTTCGGGAAGGCCGTACACGGCCTTTTTGTGCAAGGCGGGATAAACCGCCTCACAGCCGTACCACTGCTGATACACGTCCGGATCGTCCAGGCGGAAATCGGCGCCGAGATCGATGAATTTTTTGCCGGCCGCGTCGCAGGCGGCCGCCGTTTCCTGCGACAGCCCGTGGGGCAGCGCCGCGAAGACGAGCTCGCTCTTTTCCACCACGGCCTCAGCCGATTCGCAGGGGCGGTCGCATACCTCCCGCAAGGCGGGATAGACCGATGAGAGGGGCTTTCCCTCGAACGACACCGAGCCGACCGCAGCGATTTCAAAATCGGGATGGCTGAGCAGGAGCCGCACGAGTTCGACGCCGGCGTAGCCGGTCGCGCCGATGATACCGGCTTTAATCATAGAGGATGCTTCCTTTCCTTGGAATTCGTGTGGATTTGGCATGAAACAGGTGCGCATCCGGACGTGGTCCGTGTTCCTCTCTATAGTACAGAGGGAACGCTTATGTGCGGCCCGTTCCTTACCCCACCAGTGCCCGAACCCGCCCCACCTGGGCCAGAACGTTTTCCGGAGCGGGGCCGCCGTATACACGGCGGGAGGCCGCGCAGCGTTCGAGCGAGATGAAGGCGTAGACATCTTCATCAAACAGGGGGCAGATCTCCTGATAAACGGCCAGCGGCAGGGTTTCGAGGGTCTGTCCCCCGTCGATGCAGCGGGCGACCAGGGTGCCGGTGGCCTTGTAAGCGTCCCGGAAGGGCAGGCCCTTCCCCACCAGGTAGTCCGCGCAGTCGGTGGCGTTGATGAAGCCGCCCGCCGCGGCCTTCCGCATGTTGTCCGGAAGAACCTTCATGGTATCGATCATGGGGATGAAGGGGGTCAGGCAGGCTTCCACCGTATCGAGGGCATCGAAAATGGCCTCCTTATCCTCCTGCATATCCTTGTTGTACGCGAGAGGCAGGCCCTTGAGCATGGTCAGCAGAGCCATCAGGTCCCCGAACACCCGCCCCGATTTGCCCCGCACCAATTCGGCGATATCGGGGTTTTTCTTCTGCGGCATGATGGAGGAACCGGTGGAAAACGCATCGTCCAGTTCGACAAATTTGAACTCCCAGGAACACCAGAGGATAATTTCCTCCGAAAACCGGGAGAGATGCACCATGACGAGGGACAGGGCAGCCGCCAGTTCGACGCAGAAATCCCGGTCAGACACCCCGTCCAAGGAATTGTGGGTGACTCCGGCCATGCCGAGCGCATCGGCCACGGCGCTGCGGTCGAGCGGATAGGTGGTGGCGGCCAGAGCGCCGCTGCCGAGCGGCGAGACATTGAGACGGCCGAGCGCATCGGATAGGCGGCCGATATCCCGCAGGAACATCTCGGCGTAAGCCATCAGATGATGACCAAACGTGATGGGCTGGGCCCGCTGGAGGTGGGTGTAACCCGGCATGATGGTGGAGGCGTGAGCTTCCGCCTTTCCGCAGAGCACGCGGATCAGGTCCCGCAGCTGCTCCACGAGGCCGGGCACCGCGTTTTTGAGGGTCAGGCGCAGATCGAGCGCCACCTGGTCGTTCCGGCTGCGGCCGGTGTGCAGGCATTTGCCCGCATCCCCGATCCGGGCGGTCAGCTCCCCTTCCACAAAGGTGTGGATGTCCTCGGCGGAGGGATCGATCGTGAGGGCGCCCGACTGCAGATCGGCTGCGATGGAGGCGAGTCCATCCTGAATCCGGGCGCCGTCTTCCGCCGAAAGGATTCCCTGTTTCTGGAGCATGGCGGCGTGGGCCATGCTGCCCGCGATATCCTCGCTCACCATCCGGCAGTCGAACGAGATGGAGGAGTTGAAATCGTTGGTTTTCTGGTCGATGTCCTTTTGGAACCGGCCGGCCCACAGCTTCATGGCGGGACCTCCTTTAAGGATATAAGAAACGGCGAGGCCGCGTCCGGCCGGCAAGCGGCCTGGACGCGGCTAAAATGCTGGTTTACCGGCCTTGTTTCTGCTTCTTCATCGCCTGCACCTTGATCGGCAGACCGAAGAGATTGATAAAGCCCTGGCTGTCCATCTGATCGTATACGTGATCCTCGTCGAAGGTGGCGATTTCCTCGTCATAGAGGGAATAGGGAGAGGTCAGAGAGGCGAGGATCATGTTGCCCTTGTAGAGTTTGAGCTTCACATCGCCGGTGACGGTCTCCTGGGTGGAATCGACGAAGGCGGACAGAGCTTCCCGCAGGGGGGTGAACCACTGGCCGTAATACACCAGCTCGGAAAATTTGCCCGCGACCATCTGCTGCTTGTAATGCTGGGTGTCCCGGTCGAGGCAGAGGGTTTCGAGGGCCTCATGAGCCTTGTAGAGGATGGTGCCGCCGGGGGTTTCGTACACGCCCCGGCTCTTCATCCCAACCAGCCGGTTTTCCACCATATCCACAATGCCGATGCCGTTCTCCCCGCCGAGTTTGTTCAGTTTCTCGACGATAGCGACGCCGTCCATCTTTTCGCCGTCGATGGCGGTGGGGATGCCCTTGTCGAAGGAGATGGTCACATAAGTGGGTTTGTCGGGGGCCTTTTCCGGGGAGACGCCCATTTCAAGGATGGCGTCGTAATCCGGTTCGTTGGCCGGATCTTCGAGATCGAGACCCTCATGGGAGAGGTGCCAGAGGTTTTTGTCCTTGGAATAGTTGGTCTCTCTCGTGATGTTCAGCGGGATACCGTGCGCCTCGGCGTAGTCGATCTCTTCCTCCCGGGATTTGAGATCCCAGATCCGCCAGGGAGCGATGATCTTCATGTTGGGGGCAAAGGCCTTGATCGCCAGCTCGAACCGGACCTGATCGTTGCCCTTGCCGGTACAGCCGTGGCAGATGGCGTCGGCACCCTCGGCGAGAGCGATCTCGACGATCCGCTTGGCGATGATCGGCCGGGCAAAGGAGGTGCCGAGCAGGTACTGGTTTTCGTACACGGCCCCGGCCTTGACGGTGGGGAATATGTAGTCCTCGACGAAGACTTTCCGCAGGTCTTCGATATACAGCTTGGAGGCGCCGGTCTTCTTGGCTTTTTCCTCCAGCCCCGAGAGCTCTTTGCCCTGACCCACATCGGCGGCCACGGCGATGACTTCGCAGTTGTCGTAATGTTCTTTCAGCCACGGGATGATGATGGAGGTATCGAGGCCGCCCGAATAGGCCAGCACCACTTTTTTGATTTGGTTGCTCATGATCCGAACTCCCTTTCTGCATGACCGGACAGGATCCTGTCCGTTTGTTGTACTGGACTTATTATACGCACCCAATTCGGGTTTTGCAAGAGGATGCGGCGCATATTTATGCTAAACGAGGAAAATTTGTCATCCTGCCGAAAGAGAGGGAATCGAATGGAATTTACTAGGCGACACCTACAAAAGGCATGCATGAATAAATGAATAAAAATACAGTATCGTCCGTATGTTCCGTATGTCGGCCGGCAGGGTTCTGCCGCCCTGGTTGGCGGAGGGATATCGTTTGGAAATGACGATATCTATATATGTCATAAAAGAAGCGCCAATTATGTGAAAAATGCTCTCCATGTTAAAAAAGGGACAGTTGACATGCAATGAGGCGTGATATATGGTTTATATATGGAATCAAGGCCCTATTTTATCTAAAATGCTCATATAATATAGAGGGCTGAAGAAAGAAATGGACTTTAAAAAAGGGTTTGTTTTGGCGCTCGCAGTCGGATTGTTGCTGCAAAGCTCTCCGGCTTTGGCAGGGAGAGCGGAGTCTCAAACCGTCAAACAGGAAGCGCTCGTTTCAGATGTGGGGAAATTGGAACCGGATGGCGAGAAGCTAAATTCTGATGCCACGATTCTCTATGAGGATGAAATCCTTCGCGGCGAATTTGAAAAGCA
>CABQAA010000065.1 GCA_902461995.1 uncultured Oscillospiraceae bacterium
ACGCCCGACCTATCCGACACAATGGCCAAGTGCCGGATAGGAACGGCAAAATTTTTTACACTTCTATTACTTCTTTATCGCACATCAGCAAACACCTTGGAATTCATGCACACCCTGACATGGGAGGACAAGGTTATCTCCACTGAGGAAAAATGGCGTGCCTACGATTCCTTTAATCTTTTTGCCCAGGGCGGCTCCATGTTCTGGATTGGCACCAACTGGTGGGTAGAAACACTGAAAACCATGGTGGACGACACCGTTTTCGGCGTCCTGCCGGTTCCCATCGGCCCCAACGCCGGCGGCGAGTACACCGTCTATATTCCCGCCACCAACCACACCTTCGGTATGCCCTCTACCTGTAAAAATCGGAAAGAGGCCGGCATGGTCTTCGAATATTGGATGAAGAACTGCCCCAAGGATGACCGGGGCGTCCGCGCCTCCTGGACCGATAAGGTCTTCGACACCGAATCCCTGGACATCATCGAGATGCTCTCTAAACTGCCCTATACCTTTGACTGGTCCGCCCCCAACACCGCCACATATAGTACCGTCTCTCTGGGAGAGCACGGCATTCCCGACCGGACGCCTCCGGCCACCTTCGTCGCTTCGGTGCAGGATTCCCTGCAGGCCGAAGCCGATCAGCTGTGGAGCCTGGCGGATCTGTCCTGACCGCCCCGAAAACGTCGGTATTTCCGCCTGTCCGGTGCCAAGGCGGGAAAATTCATGGATTTCCCGCCCTGGCACCCTGCAGATTCGCCTTATGCGGACGAGGTGTGCATTCTGCCTCCCCTTCCCTCCTCATAATTCGAAAGACATGTTGCGCCAGCCTCTCCCGGGAGGGAAGGCTGGCCTTCTCCTTACACAAACCACGAGAGGTATAAAGGAGGAAACCGGATGAAACGGCTGTTGTCCATCTGCGTGGGCGCGCTTTTGCTGCTGACGCTGCCCTCCTGCCAAAAAACGCCGAATGAGGTATCGTATATGTCCAGTTCATCGCCATCCGACGCATCGAACGCACAAACGCCTCCGGAAAACGCCGGACTGCGGATACCCGTATTTTCCAAATTCAACTTCGAGCTGCGCAACACGGCTTATACTCTTACCCTTGAAGAAGAGGGAGGCACTCCGCAAGAGATTGTCCCCTACAACGTCAAAATCAATCCCAACCGGACCCAGAACGTGCAGGCCATGGATCCAGTACAGAACAGCCCGATGATTTCCTTCGAGATGGGCCGAAAGGCCGTCACAGTGAGAATCCGGAAAAAGGCCTCCGCCATCCGGACAGCGCAAGTCCATCCTCTTTCCGCCGGCATTGAAGCCGCCGTGACCGACGGAGAAGTCTCTTTCACCTTGACCGAACCCCGTAACGTCTGTGTGACCATCGACGGCGAACGATACGAAAAGGTCTATGTCTTCGCAGGAGAGCATTCCCAGGCTCCCTCCGGAGACAAGGTAACGGTGATCCAGCCGGGTCTGAAAAACTGCTCATCCGTCGGCACTCAGGTGTGGGCGGGCGGCTTGCGGGATATCCGGACCTATCCCGATGCGCTGACCGCGGCGGATATCGCCCGTCTCTCCTCCGGGGAGAATGTGGAGGGTTACGATAACCGCTGGGCGCTGGAAAACGGACTGGAGAACGAGAAAAAGCCCACGGAACAGGCCACGCTATACGGGGAGCCCGCCGTCGCGGCGGATTATCAGGGCACGGGAAAAAGCGCCTTGGTGATGAACGGCTTTGAAGACTGCGTGATCACCGGCAGCCTGTCCATGGACGGAGACTTTTCGGTATCGACATGGGTCTATCTGGATCCGGAACGGACAGGGGCGGCCCGTACCATTCTCAATTATCTGCTGTTCGTCCGTTCCGACGGGACTATCGGCTCGAATATCGGGGACTGGCAGTTCCCCTATGTGAGCAGCAATACCCTCACGGCGGGCGAATGGCATCATGTGACCCTGGTGAAACAAGACCACGCGGTGACGGTCTACATCGACGGGGAAAGCGGGGGCACAGAGGAACGGCCGGAGCAGACCGGCAGCATCACTCTCATCCTGGGAAGCGGTTCCCCCATCAAGGGCGTCTATGTAAAGAACGGCGAAACGCTGTATCTCGAGCCGGGTGCGGTGCTGCGGGGAACGGTATTTCTGTATGGCGTCAAAAACGCGGCGGTGATGGGCCGCGGCATCATCAATACGGCCGGAGAACCGGCCAACGGCATCCTCTGCGCCTTTACCGACGGCGCCTCCATCGAAGGGGTGACGGTAAACAATCCCCAGTCCTTTAATCTGGCCCTCGGCCAGAGCCGGAATGTGACGATACGGGATTTCAAATGCTTCAGCAGTTTTGGGGCGGCAGACGGCATCAACATCAAGGCCTGCCACAACATCACGGTGGAGGACAGCTTCGTGAGGTCCAATGACGACGCCGTATCGGTTTACGCCACCAGCGTGAGCTATCTGGGCGGAACCAGCGACGTGACAGTGCGGGGAACCACTCTCATTTCCGACGCAGGCCACGTGGTCATGACAGGCATCCACGGCCAGGAATACGGCGCCGATGTCATCGAGCGGCTGATAGTGGAGGACGTGGATATGGTGGACAGCAAGTCCTGGAGTCCCGATTATCAGGGGGTCATGGCCGTCAATGCCGGCAACGATGTGACGGTGCGGGATGTGGAATTTCGAAATATACGAGTGGAGGATATCCGTATCAATCAGCTGCTCAATCTCCGGGTCTGCTATAACCCCGCGTATAACAAAACGCCTGGAAAAGGCGTGGAAAATATCCGTTTCATCGACATCCGCTATACAGGCGAAAATCTGCTGCCGTCAATACTCCGGGGCTACGATGAAAACCGGACGGTAAAGGATGTCCTGCTGAGCAACGTGACAGTCAACGGCACAAAACTGACCGCCGACAGCCAGTGGCTGCAAATAGAGACGTATGTCTCCGGCGTAAACTGTGAATAACATTCTTTTCTGTCGGGAGGAGATACAATGAAACGGCTTTTTTCTTTGGCGGCCTGTGCCGCCCTGCTTCTTTCTCTGGCGGCCTGCAGAAAAACTGAAGGTGGCGCCTCCTCCGGCGCAGGCGGCGCCGCCACCTCTTCCTTCTCTGCGGTGAACGCCGCTGGAGGGCTGGAAATCCCGGAATTCGCTAAGTTCAACGCCTTGATGCTCAATCAGGAATATGCGATACAAGTCAGGGAACCCGAAGGGGAATGGCAGGACATCAAAGCCTACGGCGTGCGCATCAACAACGGCCGCACACAGAACATTACATCGGACGATCCGGTCGAAATTTCCCCGATGATCTATTTTGGTATGGGAGCTCAGCCGGTGGAAATCACCCTCCAAAAGGCGGATGCCTCTTCCGGAGGAGCCATCGAATCCGCTGAAGTGCTCCCCGCCTCCGCAGGCATCAACGTCAAGGTAGAGGGAGGCAAAGCCACCTTCACCGTCCCCTCCCCTCAGAATCTCTGCGTGCGTATCAACGGCGAGCGGTATGAAATGATTTACGTCTTCGCCAACCCCACCGATACGGACCGCCCCTCCTCCTCTACAGAGGAGGTCATTGTCGTCCCTCCCGGCAGAATCAGCGGCGATATGCTGGGAGAAAACGCCTGGAACGGTGCCATTCGGGATGTGCGGATGTATTCCCGAAGCCTGTCGGCGGCGGAAATCGGCACTCTGAAAAACGGCGGCGAGGTGTCCGACTATACGTATCGCTGGAAACTGGACAACGGATTTGAAGAGGAACACGGCGCCGGGGCAGAACAGCAATCCATTCTTGGCAACCCGGCCTTCCAACCCGCCTATCAGGGCGCGCCGGCGGGTTGCCTGACTTTTACCGGACAGGGAGAAAGCTTCTATACCGGCGTCACCCAAGACAAAGAAAATCTTGCCGCCTACACCGTCAGCGCCTGGGTATACCGGAACAACGCCTTGAGTACCCACAATATTCTTCAGGAGCTTCTGTATGTGGAGCCGGACGGTACCATCTGCTCCAATATCGGGAACTGGCAGTTCCCTTATAAGAGCAGCAACAAGCTGACGGCAGGGAAATGGCAGCTGGTCACCCTGGTGAAGAACGGCAACGACGTGACCGTCTACATCGACGGAGAGAGCGGCGGCACAGAAACCCGGTCCGATCAGGAAAGCCCCTACGGCATCACCATCGGCAGCGGCGGACGGGTGCGGGGTGTCTATCTCAAGGACAACCAGACCTTTTATCTCTCCCCCGGCGCGGTTTTCCATGGCACAGTCATAGCTAACGGTGTCAAAAATGTCAAAATCGCCGGCAGCGGCATCATCGACATCACCCCGGGCAGTGCCTCCCAGACCTGTTACAACGGCATTATCATTTCCCATTCGGAAAACGTATCCGTCGAAGGAGTCATCATCAACAACCCCCGTTTCTTTTCGGTGCGTACCCTGAACTCCAAGAACGTGACCTGGCACAATGTGAAAGTCTTCAGCAGCTACGGTCCCTCCGACGGCTGCAACATCGTGGGCAGCGAACAAGTAACGGTGGACGGCTGCTTTATCCGCAGCAACGACGACGGTGTTTCCATTTCGGGCGGCTCCAAGAATATCACCGTCCAAAACAGTGTTGTGGCCAACGACGCGGCCCACACCTTCTTCATCGGCCAGTCCGACACCGTGTTGGTGGAGAACGTGGACGTTCTGGACAGCAAACAATTCGGCGCCGGCTACCAGGGGGTGCTCGGCGTCTGCGCCGATAACGGCGCCGTCACACAAAACATCCGCTTCAACAATATCCGGATAGGGGATATCCGCAACAACGACCTGTTTTACGTCGCCGTGCAGTATGATTATTCCTACAGCCAAGTGCCCGGCCAAGCGGTAAAAAACGTTACCTTCTCCAATATCACCTATAACGGCAAAGGTTTTGAGCCTTCCAGCATACAGGGATATGCGGAGGATCGGCGGGTGGACGGCGTGCATTTTGAAAATGTGGTCGTCAACGGTCAAAAGCTCACCGGAGCCGACGAAAAAGTCATCATTGTCGGACAGTTTGCGAACAACATCACCTTCTCATAAATGAAGGCAAAGGAGTTCATTGTCATGAACCAGACGCTGCAAATTCCAGTCTTTTCAGAAGACAACGCCTATCTGCGCAGTCACGACTACCGTATTTTCTTACGGAATCCGGGGGAATCCTGGCTCCCCATCGTTCCCTATAACGTGCGGATAAACCATAACTTCCAACAGAATATCCTCCTTTCCGATCCGGTCAAGCACTCGCCCATGATTGCCTTCGGCATGGGCGACGGGCCGGTGGAGGTCCTTCTGGAAAAGGCGGACGGTCCCATCTGGACGACGGAGGTGCTCCCCGCTTCGGCGGGGATAACCGCCCGGGTGGAAGGAGGCAAGGCCGTCTTGACCATTCCCGGCCCGCAGAATCTCTGCGTACGGATCAATCGGGAACGGTACGAAATGGTCTATATCTTCGCCAATCCTTTGGAGGAGGCGCCAGCGCCTTCGGAGGACGTCATCGTCATCCCTCCGGGCCATACCGAAGCGGGGTTCGTTGGCACCGGCGTCTGGTACGGCGCTATTCGGGACGTGCGGTTCTACCGCCATTGCCTTTCCCAGGAAGAAATCGATTCCCTGGCGGCAGGCGGAGAGGCACCCGGCTATACCTACCGCTGGGCGCTTGACGGCAGCTTCGCGGAGGAGGGAGGGCACGGTGACCCCTCTCTCCTGGGGAGTCCCGCCTTTGCGGCTGCATATCACGGCGCGCCCGCCCTGGTCTTTGACGGGTACTGCGACCGCTTCGACACCGGAACGGCGCTGCCGCTGGAGTGGGCGGACTCCTATAGCCTCTGCGCCTGGGTTTATCTGGAGGGAGGCGCGCCCCAGAGCCGTCAGATTCTGCAGGAACTGCTCCACATCTACGCCGACGGAACGGTCTGCTCGAATATCGGCCGATGGGAATTCCCCTACCGCAGCCGCAACCGTCTGGAGCCCGACAGCTGGCACCATCTAACCCTGACCAAGAGCGGCAATGACGTGACTGTCTATATTGACGGCGAAAGCGGAGGCACCGAAACCCGGGAACCCCAGACCCGGGGCTACGGCCTGGTCATCGGGGCCGGTGACATGCAGCAGGGGATTTATCTCAAGGACAACCAGACCCTCTATCTCTCCCCCGGTGCGGTCCTTCACGGCACTGTCAACATCGCCGGGGCCAGCCATGTCCACGTCTGCGGCAGCGGCATCATTGATATCACCCCGCAGGGGGACTATCAAACCTGTTACAACGGCATTATCATCACCAATGCCCGGGATGTAGAGATTTCCGGTGTCGTCGTTAACAACCCCCGCTTTTTCTCGGTACGGACGCTGCATTCCGGAGATGTGGCCTGGCACAATGTAAAAATCTTCAGCAGCTACGGTCCCTCCGATGGCTGCAACATCAGCGGCAGCGAGCGGGTGACGGTGGACGGTTGTTTCATCCGCTGCAACGACGACGGCTTCTCCTTGTCGGGTAACTGCCGGAACGTGGCCATCCGGGACACCATCCTCATCAACGACGCCGCCCACGGCTTCTTTATCAGCTCGGCGCAAGATGTGCAGGTGGAAAATCTGGATATCCTGGACAGCAAGCAGCCGGATTTCGGCTTCCAGGGCGTGTTCGGCGTCTGCGCGGACAACGGCGCGATCATCCGCGACATCGCCTTCCAAAACATTCGGGTGGGGGCGTTCCTCCACAACAAACTGTTTGAAGTCTGCGTCATGTTCAACCCCACATATTCCCAGGAACCGGGCCGGATGGTGGAAAATGTCACCTTTGAGGATATCGAGTATACCGGCTTCGGCCATCTGCCCTCCGTCATCCGGGGATATGATGCACAAAGCGGCGTCAAAGGCGTCCATTTTCATCATGTCACCGTCAACGGTAAATGTCTCGAAGAGGAGGACGGCGTGGTTAAGGCAGGCGACGGCGCCCTGGACGTCACCTTCGATTGATTTCCCGCCTCATGTGTGAAAGGATGGGCCCCATGAACGAACACCTGATAAAAACCGCGCAGTGGATAAGCTCTCGCCACAACGTAGACCGGGCGGTCATGCCTTTTTTTCGCTACTTTCCCGTGGCGGACGACGTGCGGCGGGCGACTCTGCATATCACCTCCATGGGGCTGTACAAGGTCATGATCAATATCCGGCCGGTGACTGAGACGCTACTCAATCCCGGTTGGACACAGTACAAAAAACGTCTGCAAGTGCAGACCTACGACGTCACCAATCTGCTGCTTCCAAATGTACCTGACAACCTCATCCAGGTCTATCTGGCCGCCGGCTGGTTTTCCTGGATGGCACCCAGCGCCCATTATCCGGGGCCCTATGCCCTGCTGGCCGCCCTGGAAATTGAGTATTACGACGGCACGGTCCAGACCCTGTGCACCGATAACCAGTGGGATATCTCCTTCTGCGAAATCGTCTCCAGCGATATTTTCAAAGGTGAAACAGTGGACTATCGGCAGAGGAACCAGGCGGATCGTATCTCCTTTCCCGTCACCCTCCGCAATATCCGCAAGGACATCCTTGTTTCCCAGGAAGCCGCACCCGTCTGTGAACAGGAAAAACTGGCTCCTGTCCGATATTTTGTCACGCCAAAGGGCGAACGCGTGCTGGATTTCGGACAGAACCTAACCGGCTATGTCCGTATCCGGGCCAAGGGCAAGCCTGGGGACAAAATCCGCATCACCCATGCGGAAGTTTTGGACAAGGCGGGAAACTTCTACACGGGCAACCTGCAAGGCACCCGCCAGCAGGCCACCTATTTTTTGTCGGGGGAAAACGTCTGCCAGCCCTCCTTCTCCTTCATGAATTTCCGTTATATTCGCCTAGACGAGTATTATACCCAGGAAGTGCATCCCGAGGATTTCACCGCTGTGGCCGTGTATTCCGCACTCAAACGCACCGGCTGGTTCCGTTGCGGCATCGATAAGGTCAATCGCCTGTATGAGAACATCCTCTGGTCCCAGCGGAGCAATTTTCTCGACGTACCCACCGCTTCTCCCCAGCGGGAAAAGTGCTGCGGCCGGACGGGAGAAGCCCAGCTTTTCTGCCGTACGGCCATGTACAACTACGACTGCCGGACCTTTTACCGTAAGTGGTTGCGGGACTTGGCGGCGGATCAGCTGGATAGCGGGAGCGTATCCCATCAGGTTCCCAATGTCCTGGAACAGAATGACGCCGGGGCCGCAGGCTGGGGTGACGCCGCCGTTATCCTGCCCTGGCATTGCTACCTGATGTACGGCGATCCCACCGTCCTGCAGGAACAGTACCACAGCATGAGCGAATGGCTCCGCTACATCGGCGACTGCTGCGGCGAAGGGCACTATATCTGGGAAAACGGTTGCCGGTTCGGAGACTGGCTTGCCCCGGATGCTGCAGAAGGCGGCCATAAGGAGGCTACCGACGGAGCGTTGGTGGCCTCTGCGTACTACGCCTATTCCGCCGCCTTGATGGCCAAAACCGCCATGGTGCTGCATCGCGATGCGGACGCACGCCGCTATCGGGAGCTGTACGCGCAGATCCGGGAGGCATATCTGCAGCGTTTTCTGCCTAACGGTGCCCTTCTCTGCGATACCCAGACCGCCCACATCCTGACACTCTATATGGGCCTGTATGAGACGTCCGCTCCTCTCGTGAACCGTCTGGCGGCACTGATTGAAGAACGGAGTGGAGCGCTGACCACCGGAGCAATCGGCGCCGCCTATGCCCTCCATGTCCTGTCCGATTTTGGCCGGGAGGAAATGGCATATTCCCTTCTTCTGCGGGAAACCTATCCTTCTTGGCTGTATACAGTAAACCACGGCGCCACCACCCTGTGGGAGCGCTGGGACGGCATCCGGCCTGACGGCTCTTTTGAGGACGATCGCGGCAGCTCGTTCAACCATGTGGCTTTCGGAGCCGTTGGGGACTGGCTGTATGGGGACGTGGCGG
>CABQAA010000066.1 GCA_902461995.1 uncultured Oscillospiraceae bacterium
CGTTCGCACCCGACTGGATGATGTTGCCGGTCATGCCCCAGGGCATCGTCGTGTTGGCGCCGAAGGCCTCTTGATTAAAGAAATTGCCCCAGCGGCCGATTCCCTGACCGATCAGGAACCCGATGGAAGCGAGATCGAACATCCGCAGAGTATCCACCTTGCGCACCCTGCACATCCACAGCGCGGTCAGGAAGGCGAAGATCACGCCGCCGTAAATTCCGAGGCCCCCCTTCCAAACCTGTAAAATGGACACTGGATCGTCAAAATAGGCGGCTCGGTCTTCCGAAAACAGGACATAATAGAGCCGGGCGCCGATAAAAGCGAAAATCGCCGAGACCAATACGACGTCGATCATCCGATCGGGATCGATCCCAAACGCTTTGGATCGTTTGAGGCCGTAGATCATCGCGAGGAGAAACCCAAGCGCGATGAGCACCCCATACCATTTGATCGTAATCCCCCCGCCGATCGGAATGGTGAAAATATCCGGAGAGAGGGGAAACCGCAGACCGAGTCCCGGAAATTCAATGTAATTCTCCATCGGAACGTGACATCCTTTCCCTATGTAATGGGAAGCCGGCCCGGCTTCCCTGGTTCAACCGTCCGACGGGCGGATGATCGAAAGCGCACTCGCCTCGTCCTGAAAATCCTCCCGCAGCCGCCGATAGATTGATTGTATATCAAGATGGGCCGCCGCGTCAAGCAAATCAAAGGGTTTCCGCTCATAAAAATGTCCGCTCACCAGCATTTCCCCGCAGCCTTCCACGCTGTCGAGCTGGGCAACCAGACGTCCGTAGACGGCGCTGCGGGCGGCTGCAAAATCCGCCGGGTCCACACCGTCCGCGGCTAAACGGCGGATCTCCTCACGTATGGCATCGCAAACGGCATCCGGATCCCGCGATTCCCCGCCCATCAGCCAGGTGGCGTAGCCCGGACCGTCGAAATAATCCACATCAAAGGATGGATTGACAAGGCCCTCCGCCATCAGGCGGGCGTACAACGGACTGGCCCGTCCCCCGAGCAGCTCCGCGAGCACGGCGGCGGATACCGCGTCTTCAGGGCTGGAGCAGCGCACAGGGCCGTCCGCGGGAAATGCCACTTTATATCCCAAATAGAACAGCGGTGCCGCCACCGGCATTCTCTCCTCCACGCGGGCTTCCGCGACCTCCGGCGGTTCGTCAAAGGGCAGACGCTCCACTAGGCGGTCGGAAGTGGGTTTCAGCGTCCGGTCTGCGATGCGGAGCACCTGTTCGGGGGTGACGTTGCCGGATACGGCGAGCACCATGTTGTGCAGGTTGTAAAAGGTCTCGTAGCAGCCATAGAGGAGTGCGGGCGTAATCTCCGCAATCGAGTCCACGGTGCCCGCAATATCGAGACGTATCGGATGCCGGACATAGAGGGCCCTCAGCAGATTGAACAGCACACGGCGCCCCGGATTGTCCTCGCACATGCGGATCTCCTGCCCGATGATCCCCTGCTCCTTTTGCACCGTCTCCTCGGTAAAATAAGGGGACTGCACAAAATCCAGCAGAATCTCCAGGGATTCGTCAAACCGTTCGGTACAGGAAAACAGATAGGACGTGCGGTCAAAGCTCGTATAGGCGTTGGCGGAAGCCCCCGTTTTCGCATAGCGGGCGAAGGCGCTGCCGTCCTCACTTTCAAACAGCTTGTGCTCCAGATAATGCGCAATGCCGGCCGGCACCACTGTCGGGGCCGTATCCCCTTCCCGCTGAAACGCCGTGTCGATCGACCCATACCGGGTGGAAAAAGCGGCGTAACAGGCTTTAAAACCCGGCTTCGGCCACACGTAAATCGTCAGGCCCGACGAATGGTTCAGCCGCCAGCACTGCTCTCCCATCCGGGCGTTGGCTAGTTTGGTCCATTCAGACATCGGCCGATCCCTCCTCTTTGTGATCCTGCGCAAGCAGAAAGATGCTCTCGAGCGTCACTCTGCCGGCCGCTTCCACAATGCGTTCCCTTGTCACCCCGGCGAGCGCTTTGGACGCTTCCTCGGGCGTGGATACAGCGGGCAGGAGGCTCTGCCCCAGATACCAGGAAGCCTGGGCGGCCTGGGAATCTCCCACCGACGCAAAGGAATTGCGGGCGCTCAGCCGAGCAGATTCCAGCTCGTCGTCCGAAAACGCACCCTGCTGCAGGGCCGTGAGCTGACGTAGGATTTCCTCTTTTGCCCGCTCGACATTATGCTCGTCCACACCGCTGTCCACCAGCAGGATGCCTTTGAGCCGGTCATAGGACGACGCACAGTAATAGCACAGGCTCAATTTTTCCCGCACGTTCTGAAAAAGGAGGGAGTGCGGCGTTCCGCCAAACAGGGCGTTCATAAGCCGGGCGGCGGCCACATCGCCGTCGGGTTCGGCCGTTCCGGTCCGGAATCCCATGACCAGCTTGGACCCCCCCACGTCCATCCGCTCCGCCCGCTCCCGCACGGGCGGATACGCGGCAACGGTATCGGTCGGGCAATCGAGCGGCTTCCTGCCCGGAACCGCAGCCAGAGCCGCACGCAGCGGCCCCGCCGCGTGCATGGCGGCAGAGCCTCCCTGCAGGATCAGCTGCACCCGGGCATTCGCCAGAGCGGCTTTCCAGGCGGCGGTGACCGATTCCGGCGTCAGGGCAGCGGCCGCCTCGGGCGAACCGTAGCGGTCGACCGCATAGGCCTCGTTTTGACATAGCAGTTCTTCGCACCGGCGGCGGGCATACCAGCGTTTGTCGTTGATCTCCGCTTCCATCCGCTCGATCAGAACACGCTTTTCTAGTTCCACATCGGCCGTGCGGAACAGCCCGTTTTCAAAAGCCGGATCAAACAGCATCTGGCGCAGCAAAGCCGCACAGCTTTCCGCGATGGGTTCCCCCGCCAAGGCAAAACGATCGTCGATCGCCGCCGCCGTGAGGACCAGCGCCTGCGCCTCGCCGATGCGGGCGACCTCAGCCGAGATGGTGGCGCCGTACAGCTCATTGAGGCGGCGCTGCAGCGCGGTATAGTCCGGATAGGCGGCGCAGCACCGCCGCAGCAGAAAGGGAACAAGCGCATTGGCGGAGGCCGTTTCCTTCCTGAGCGGCAGCAGCAATACCGCCGTTAAACGGCTGGTTTTAAAACGGTTGTCGGGCAGCGACAGGCAGCGGACTCCATCCGCCAGAACCTCGTTGATGAGCTGCACGATCATTCCTCCCCTTGGCAATAGATTGAAATGCGTTTGCCGGTTTTGATCTCCGGCAAACGGATATCTTAGTATACCAAACTTTGGCAGAAAAGAAAAGCGGGAAAGTTCCGCCCCATCATCCTTCCCGGCGCAATGCCTCCACCGGACGCAGCCGGGCAGCCTTGACAGCCGGATACACACCGAATACGCAGCCGATTCCCACCGCGACCGCAACGAGAACCGCGAAGCTGCCGGCCGGAAGCGGTACCGGCCAACCCAGAATCTGCGATACCAGGAACATCAGTCCGCCCCCCAGAAGCAGACCCGTCAGGCTGCCGATCAGGGAAATGACCGCTGCCTCCATCAGAAATTCCATCAGGATTCGTTTTCTCGTGGCGCCGATAGCCTTTTTGATGCCGATTTCCCTTGTCCGTTCGTTGACGGATACCAGCATGATCGTCATAATGCCCAGCCCCGATACCACCAGCGATACCCCGCCGATGGCGGTGAGCAGCAGGGTGACAAGATCCATCAGCCCGCCCAGCCGTTCCTTCTGCACCGCCAGATTGTCCGTCCGGTATCCGCCGGCCTTGCCGGAAACCCGCTCGAGCGATTCCACAATCCGCGTTTCCGCCGCATCCACATTGGCGTCGGCCCGCACCCGCACCGCAATCTGATCAAATCCGTCCCGGGCAGTCATGTCCTGGAGAGTGGTATACGGAATATACACCATGCCGGGAATGAGACCCGTGAGATTCTGCAAAAGACTGCTGCCCGTTTCGGTGACGCCGACAATTTCAAAGGTTTCGTCCACGCCGCCCAAATTCAGCGTGATCCATTTTCCCACGATATTGCCCCGTTTATACGCTTCCAGCGCAATCGATTCATCGATCACACAGACGCGCGCGCCGCCTTTGACGTCTCCCCGGCTGATCAGCCGCCCATGCTTCAGGGTCAGGGATATCGCCTGGGTGGCGCCGGCGTCAATGCCGCAGATCATCGCGTTGGTCGTCGTCTGCCGCAGTGTCGCCCCCGAAAATTCGATGAGCAGGGGCATCGCGGTATCGACCGACGACAGAGCACGGATGGCCTCCAGATCATCCGCGGACAGAACCGTGCCGTCTCCCGACGCACTCACCGACAGGCCGCTGACACCGAGACTGTCCAGCTCCGCATTCACCGCCCGTCTGCCCAGCGAGGCGATCATCGAGATGATGGCCACCATCGCCACCCCGACGGTAATTCCGCTGACCGTCAACAGGGTGCGGGACCATTTGCGGGACAGGCTTTTGAAAGCGCACTGCAGAATATCCCTCATGCAGCAGCCCCTCTTCCCAAAATGACAGCCGCCCCGTCATGAGGGACCTTATCGGGATTGGCAATGACTTGATCCCCTGCCTGCAGCCCGGACACCACATGGAAGCCGGTGCTCCATTCCTCCCCGGACACGATATTCCGCCGGACGGCTCTTCCGTCGGATAAGGCATACACATATTCGGTCCCCTCCTCATCCTGCATCACACATTCATATGGCACCACCAGCGCGTCGGGTGTAGAGGATACGCGGACGGCCGCCTTGGCGTTCAGCCCGACGCGAAGGGAGGCGTCCATCTGCTCCTGATCGAACACGACGACGGCATCCACCACGGTGTCGGTGACGGTCCCCACCAGCTGCTGCCTGGCGGACGATGACAATTCGGTGAGCACTCCTGTATAGGCGGATTTCCGAAATCCGGACCCGGTGATGGTTACACTTTGTCCGATCGCCACCTTCTGCAGATCCTGTTCCCGCACCGCAATCTTCACCTGCATCCGATCGCTGGACGCGATCACGGCACAGGGCTTAGAAGTATCCGCGAGGGAGCCGGGGGTGACATTGAGGCTGGAAAGCACCCCGGATGTCGTGGCTGTCACCTCTTTCGTGATCATCTCGTCGTCGATCTGGGATGCCGCCAGTCCCCCCGCCTGGGCCAGCACTTGTCTTGTCGCGTTCACATCAACCGTAAACAGTACGTCCCCTTTTTTCACTTCCTGCCCTGTCTTCACATACACATCTCCCGCCACGCAGGGCATACTGAGATACACGTTTTGGCTTTTGGCTGTCTCCACCTTTCCGGAACAGCTCACCGTCTGCTCCACGAGCTGCGGTTCCAGGGTGATCACCGTCACCTCTGCAGGCGGTTTCCTCATCAAACGGCCGCCCATCACTATGCCGACTATGGCGGCCAACGTCAGTCCGAACAGCCAACCGTATTTCTTCCTCATTTTTTCAACCACGCCTTTCCAGCATCCATCACACACCGCACACAGATACCGAACGGCATCTGTGTGTCCTGTTTAGTCTTTGATGGAAGTGGAAAAATATGAGGGGTAGAAACTGGATTGTGCGATTTTTTTGTGAAGAGACAGCAGAAGTCGGCGCGGATTTCAGCGCCTTAAAAGAGAGGAAGAATCCGCCATGCCCGAACCCTATTAAAAAACCGTTCCCGGCTTTTGACCGGGAACGGGTTTGCAAATCGATAGATTACAGTTGTTCATAAGCATCCCGCAGAGTGCGCACTCCGACGATCTGGATGCCGGACGGGGCGGACAGCGTCTTCAAATTGTGCTCCGGCACAAGGATCCGTGTGAATCCCAGCCGGGCCGCCTCCATCACGCGGGCCTCAGCGCCCGTGACCGACCGGATCTCTCCGGCCAGCCCCACCTCGCCGAACGCCACCACCCCTTCGTCGACCGGCTTGTCCTTGAGACTCGAAACCAGCGCCAGGGCGACCGGCAGATCGGCGGCGGGCTCATCCAGCCGCAGGCCGCCCACGACGTTGATATAGGCGTCCAGATTCGAGAAAAAATACCCGGCCCGTTTTTCGAGCACCGCGAGGAGCAGCGACAGCCGGTTGTAATCGAACCCTGTGGATGTCCGCCGCGGATTGCCGAAGCCTGTGGGAGAAACCAGCCCCTGCACCTCGGCGAGGAGGGGGCGGGACCCCTCCATCGAACAGGCCACGCAGGTGCCGCTGACGTTGACCGGACGCCCCGACAGCAGCATCATGGAGGGGTTTTCCACCTCCGCCAGCCCCCGGTCCCGCATCTCGAACACGCCGATTTCATTCGTGGCGCCATAGCGGTTTTTCACACAGCGCAGCATCCGGTAGCTCGTATGGGGATCCCCCTCGAAATAGAGCACGCAGTCCACGATATGCTCCATCACCTTCGGTCCCGCGATGGCGCCGTCTTTGTTGACATGCCCGACGATGAAAACCGGGATATCGGCCGCTTTGGCTGCCCGCATCACGGCCGCGGTGCATTCCCGCACCTGGGTGACGCTTCCAGGGGAGGAGCCGATCCCCGAAAGGCACATGGTCTGAATCGAATCGAGGATGAGGAGATCGGGCCGGCGCTCCTGCATGGCACCGATCACAGTATCCATATCCGTCTCGCACAAAACGGAGAGGTTTTCGCTCTGCACCCCCAGGCGGTCGGCCCGCAGCTTGATCTGCCGCGGAGATTCCTCCCCCGAGACATAGAGAATCGACAGTTCCCGCCCCACATGCTCACAGATCTGGAGCAGCAGGGTGGATTTGCCGATGCCCGGATCGCCGCCGATGAGCATGAGCGCCCCCCGGACAATACCGCCGCCCAGCACCCGGTCGAGTTCCGAAAGCCCGGTGCGGGTGCGCGCCTCCCCTTCAGGATGGATGTCCCGGAGGGCCCGGACGTCCGCCGTCCGCCCCGCGGCGGCCGCAGCGGCGGATGCCGCCGTTTTCAGTGGCGCGCGCACCTCCTCTGTCAGCGTGTTCCATTCCCCGCAGGACGGGCATTTGCCGCCCCAGCGGGGGGATTCAAACCCGCAGCTCGAGCAGACATACACGGTTTTCGCTTTTGGTGCCATGCTTTGCTGTCCTTTCATTTTCACATCTGGCCGCGGATTCAGGGGCCGTACTGCAGCACACCGCCCATGACGGCAAAGGCCATCTTCCTCTGATAGTCCGCATCCTTGAGCTTTTGGAGCTCGGTGTCGTTTGATAAAAATCCGCACTCCACCAGCACAGCCGGGCGGGTCACCTTATATAACAGATAAATACTGGAGTCCCCTTTTTTGAGTTCCCGGGTATTCTCCGGCTGGAGCAGGGAGAGGACGCTTTCCCGGACCGCGGAGGCGAGAAGGCGGCTGTCCTCGTGATTGCCCGAATAGAAAATCTGAGTGCCGTAATACTGGGACTGGGTGAATTTGTTCTGATGGATACTCACGGTGACGGTGGCCTGTTCCGCCTGGGCCAGCCGGTTTTTGATGTCGTTGACCTTTCGCTCCCGCATGGTGCTGCCCACACCGCCCACCATCTCGTCGGTGGTGCGGGTCAGGCTCACCTGGTACCCCATAACCCGCAGCATATCCGCAAGCGGCAGGGAAACGGCGAGGTTCAGATCCTTTTCCTGGGTCCCGTCGGGCGCCACGGCGCCGCCGTCCGCCCCGCCGTGGCCGGGATCAATCAGAATCAAAGGCTCGGCCGGTGTGACCGATACCGGCTGCGCCCGGTCGACGATTCCGACGGCGGCCGTCAATACAACCGCGCAGAAAATGGTGACGATGGCGATGTCCAGCCACGGATTCATCCCGTTTTTTTCCGATTCTCCGGTTGTACGCACATGTTGTTTCATCAATGCAACCACCCCGTTCATACCTATTGCACGGGAGGCACAAATATGCCAGTCTCGTCAGCGGCGGCGCTTTTTCTTTTTGTTTTTATAGATGAGATGCTCGCTGATGGAATACTGGCGGTAGCCGAGGGCGTAAGACCCCCAACTGACCAGCGGCAGTACCGCCACCGTGAAGACCAGCAGCAGAATCCAGCCCCAGCCCACATCCGCAGTCGTCAGAATATCGTGGCCCTGCGCCCGCATGATGGCGTTGATCGTGGGGGCGAAACAGGCATTGAGGATTTGAAAAAGCTGGACGAATTTGTTCCAGAACAGCCCGAGACGGCTGAGAATCAGGAAAAGATACAGCACCGCCGAGGGAATCGCCGCGAGCAGCCCGACTTTGAGTCCTCTCCACTTATCCGCCTGCATATGCCCGAACTGCACACTGTTCCGGTCCCGATCCCCCTGGCTCCAAAGGATTCCATAAGGGAAGGCCGCCAGCAGCAGAAGCATCAGGATCTGGGACAGCACGTCCCGAAAAATCGCGGCCCCGGCCGGAACCTCCGAACGAACCGTTTCACGGTATTGTCTTTTGGTCGTTTCGGTGGTCGTGGTCTCGCCCTCCTCTGTCGAAGGCGTTTCACTCGAGGTCTCCACCGAGGATGCATCCTCCAGCGACCCCTCTTCCACCAAAACTGGCTGGCTGTTTTCGTCGTATTCGTAAATCCGGTAGCCGATCGCGTGGGTGCTCAGGCCATTGACAATGGCCGTGATAGAAAAATACAGAAAAAAGCTGAGGACTGCGGCGAGAATCGTCCGCAGAAAAATTTGAAGAGCCAGTTTGACATTCTGACGGCTAAGCTCTTTCGGGTTCATTTTGTCCGTCTGCGCCATCCGGCGATCACCCTTTCATCCGTTCATGATCAAAGTTCCTGTCTCTTAGTATAGCATGCCTGTCCGTTCGGGGCAATGAAAAAAATTGCGCAGCGGGCCACCTCGGCGTTCCCGGTCCGGTACCGTCCCCCCGTCC
>CABQAA010000067.1 GCA_902461995.1 uncultured Oscillospiraceae bacterium
CCCGAGCGTCCGGTCCGGGCGGCCCGGCCGCGGGCGGTCAAACCCCAGATGCCCGAGGTGATCAAACGCCGGGAAAGCAGCGGGGAATTCGGCTATCTGCTGGATACGGTTTCGGCCCGGTTCGGGCGGCCCCTGTCTCCGGGCGATATGGAGACGCTGCTGTATCTCTATGACAGCGCCGGCCTGCCGGCCGAAGTGATCCTGATGGTGGTCGCCTATGCGGCGGCGGAAGAAAAACTCAACATCCGGTATATCGAAAGCGTCGCCCTCGATTGGGCGGATAAGGGCTTTGTCACCATCGCCGCCGCCGAAGAGCACCTGTGCCGCCTGGAACATCGGCGGGAGGCCTGGACACGGGTGCAGTCCCTGTGCGAACTGGCCAAGGGCTCCAGCGTCGGCGCGATGGAGACCGCCGCCAAATGGTTTTACGATTGGCGGATGGATGAGGGTGCGGTTCGTCTCGCCTATGACCGCTGCGTCGAGAAAACGGGCAAGTTCCAGTACAAATACATGGATCGGATTCTGGAAAACTGGCATCTGGACGGCATCGACACCGCGGAAAAGGTGATCGCCGGAGAGGCCGCCCCGAAGAAAAAGGGGAAGGCGGACAAGGAGACCTCGATGAATCTCGACGAATATGAAAAGATGGTGCAGCAGTACGTACCGGTTTATAGGAAGGATTGAGGGCGGTGGCTTACACCCGGGATATGTATGAAGAGGCGATGGCGGAACTCGAATCCCGCCGGGCCAAGGCACATGCCGAAGCCGCCGCGCTGAGGGAAAGGGCGCTGAAAAAAGCGCCCCGGCTGCGGGAGATCGAAACCGCGCTGGCCGGGGCCTCCTATCAGGTGGCGCGGGCGGTGCTCGACGGCGGGGATGTGGATGCCGAGATTGAGCGAATCAAGCAGGAAAATTTGGCGCTGCAGGCGGAGATGGCGGCGCTGCTGCAGGCCCAGGGCGAGCAGGCCGCGGACTTCGAACCGGTCTATACCTGTTCCCGCTGTCGGGATACCGGGTATGCGGACGGCAAAATCTGCCCCTGTCTCGAACAGCTGCTGCGGGAGGCGGCCTGCCGCCGGCTGAGCCGCACCTCCCATATGGCACTTACCCGTTTTGAGGAATTGGACCTTACCTATTACCCCGATGATCCCGATCCACGAACCGGGCTGTCCCCGCGGGAACGGATGCGGGGCGTGATCGACTACTGCCGGTGCTACGCCGCCGATTTCGTTCCGGGCGCCCAGAGCCTGCTTCTCCGCGGCCCGACCGGAACGGGGAAAACCCATGTGTCCCTCGCTATTGCCCGCCTCGTTGCGGAAAAAGGGTATTCCGTTGTCTATGGCCCGGCCCAGCAGCTGCTGCGTCAGCTGGAAAACGAGCACTTCGGCCGAACGGACGGGGACAGCGCGGACACTCTCGAGGCCTGCGACTTGCTGATCCTCGACGACCTGGGAACCGAATTTTCGAGTCCGTTCTACACGTCTTGTGTTTATAATATCATCAACGGACGGATGCTGGCCGGCCGGACCACCGTGGTGAGCACCAACCTGAATCAGCAGGAACTGCTTGCCCGGTATGGGGAGCAGACGACTTCCCGCATCACCGGAACGTTCCAGCCCCTGTTTTTTTCGGGTCAGGATATTCGTCAGCTCAAGCTTCAGCAGCAGATTCTGGGGAAACGGCCGTAACGGGATGGTTACAAATTTGTCAGTCTTCTTGACTTATATACTGATATTCGGTACAATGCGAGTGCATTTGGAACAAAGGCCCATTTAAGGGAGGCTTATAACGATGGCGAATCAGGATGAACGGTGCATGGGCTGCATGAGTCCCCTGCCGGCTGGCAGGGAGGAGTGCGGTGTATGCGGCTATCCGGTCGGAGGCATCAATCCGGAGGAATATCTGCAGGTGCGCACGCTGCTGTCCGGGCGGTATTTGGTCGGGCGGGTGCTCGAGGCCGGCGGAGACAGTGCCCTGTACATGGGATATGACCAGGTGCAGGAAGCGCCGGTGCAGATTCGGGAGTTTTTCCCTGAAACGCTGTGCGGACGGGGAGAAAAAGGCCGGATCGCGCTGCTTGCAGGCTGTGAAACGGCGTTTGCGGATATGCTCGAGAAATTCCGCAGCCACGCCCGTGTTCTCGCGCGTCTGCGCGATGTGCCGACCATGATCCCGCTGTACGATATCTTCGAGGAAAACGGCACGACCTACACCGTCAGTGAAAAAGTGGGAGGCGTCACCCTGGAAAACCGTCTTCGCCAATTGGGCGGACGGATGAGCTGGGATGAGGCCAGGCCCCTGTTCATGCCGCTGTTTTCAGCGCTGTCGGCCGTTCATTCGGCGGGGCTGTATCATTTGGGCATCTGCCCGGCCAATATTCTCATCGGCTCTGACGGGCGGCCGCATTTTCAGAATTTCTTATTGCCCGAAGCTCACATGGTCGGGACCGATCTCAAGCCTCAGCTGATAGCGGGGTATGCGGCTCCGGAACAATACGAGCTGGATCAGCGGTACAGCGCCGCAACCGATGTATACGGCATGGCGGCGACGATTTTCACCGTTCTGACAGGCAATCCGCCCGCTGATGGAGCGGTGCGTGCCCGGGAAGCGGCGGACTTGCTGATGCCTGCGGACGTGGCGAAGGAACTGCCCGCGCATGTCAAAACGGCGCTGTTCCACGCCCTGCAGGTGCGTCCGGACAAGCGGATCGCCACGGTCGATCAGCTGCGGGACCGGCTGTCCGCGGCCCCGTCTGTCACGGCGCTTCTGAAAGAAGAACCGAAACCTGTGAAAAAACCGGAACCCGAGAAAACGCCTGAGGAGCCCAAAAAACACAATCGTCTCAAAATCGGCCTTTTGATTTTCCTGGCGGTGTTTATTGTGTTGCTGCTGATGGCCTTCGGCGTTTTGCTGATTTTGTTCCCGGACCTGATCGGCGGAGGCAAGGACACGTCGAGTGCGGTTTCCGTAGAAAGCGTCCAGGGGATTTCGTCCGCGGACACGCTGAGCAGCCAGCCTTCGGGGGAGGATCCGCTGAGCTTCTTCGCCGTCACAGACGTGACGGGGAAGAACTATTACGACATTAAAAGCGACAAGCTCAACGGCGATATGACACTGGAAGTGTCCGGCAAGCAGTATTCCGACAAGGCCAAGGGCACGATTTTGACCCAGGAGCCGGCCGGAGAAGAGCGGGCTAAGAAGGGTACGACTGTCAAGGTGATCATCAGCGACGGCCCGAAGCAAAAAGAGCTGCCGGATATGGCCGGCAAGCCGGAACAGCACGCCAAAGAGCTTCTGGAGGCGCTCGGGTACCGGGTGGAAATTCTGTATCTCGAGGTTTCCGAATACGATAAGGGGCTTGTGCAGGAGACCTCTCCCGTGAAGGGGACCAAGGTAGAAGAGGGGGATACGATCATCCTGCGGGTGTCGAATCAGGATCACACCCCATCGGAACCGCCCGAGAGCTCTACCGGAGGCGGCGGTTGGTGGTGGTAATTTCCCAGCCGTATTCAAAAACCTTCCCGGCCAAAGCCGGGAAGGTTTTTTCTTTCGACTGAAAATGCAAATGCATCGCCCGATCTTTCCTTGTATTTCGGCTGCCGCGGTCTATAATAATAAAGGGGACGTCTGTCCCCGCCTAATCAACAACAAAACGGAGGGACACAGTATGTTACTGAAAAACGCGGTTGTCTATAACGACGTTTTCGAGCCGGTAAAGGCGAATATTGTGGTGGAAGGGACCCGCATCCGGTCTGTGGACGATACCCAGACGGCGGATGAGGAGCTTGATCTGACGGGGCTGACGGTGATCCCGGGCCTGATCGATATGCATATTCACGGCTGTGCCGGGCATGATACGGGGGAGGCTACGCCCGAAGCGCTCGAGGCGATGTCCCGCTGCCTGGTGGAGCGGGGTGTTACCTCGTTCTGCCCGACGTCCATGACCCTGCCGTTTGAGGAACTTGAAGGGATTTTCGCGAATGTCGCCGCGCAGAAGGACAAGGTGACGGGTGCCTATATCCACGGCATAAACATGGAAGGGCCCTACATCGCGATGTCGAAAAAGGGTGCGCAGAACGGTGCGTATGTCCGGTCTCCCGACAAAGACGAGTTCCGCCGCCTGTTTGAGGGCTGCGGAGGTTGCATCAAGGTGGTCGATATCGCACCGGAAACGGATGGGGCCGAGGAGTTCGTCAAAGATATTGAGCCCATCTGCCCGGTCTCGATTGCCCATACGGCGGCGGATTACGAGCAGGCCTGCCGTGCCATCGATTGGGGTGTGCGCCACGTCACCCACCTGTACAACGCGCAGAGCGGCCTGACCCACCGCGGCCCCGGCGTGGTGGGAGCGGTGTTTGACAACGCGCGCAGCCGCGGCGTGCGTGCCGAGCTGATCTGCGACGGTTTCCATATCCATCCTGCGGCTCTGCGGATTGCCTTCCGGGAACTCGGTGAGGACCAGTCGGTCATCATCAGCGATTCCATGTGCGCCGCCGGCCATGTAGACGGGGAATATGATCTCGGCGGCCAGACCGTGTATGTCCGAGACGGCAAAGCCCTGCTCGCGGACGGCACCATCGCGGCGTCCACGTCGAACGTGTATGAGGAACTCAAAAACGTCATCCGCTTCGGCGTTCCCATGAAGCAGGCGGTCAAATCCGCCACCATCAATCCGGCCAAGGCCATCCGGGTCGACCGGGAAACCGGGTCGATTGCTCCGGGAAAGAGCGCCGATCTGCTGGTGCTCGACGACGATCTTGACATCAAACTGGTGATGGTAAGGGGCGAAATCAAGGTTAATCGGCTGTAAACATTCTGTGACTTTCGGTGGGAAAACTTGACTTTCGCAGAAGTTTGCGGTATGCTGAATCCACAGAAAAAACGTGAAATGCCGACATTTCTGCCGAAAGGAGCGCAAACGATATGTGTGACAATAAGAATCATAAATGGATGTGTGTGGCGGTGATCGCCGCTGTGGTGGCGGCGCTGACGACCGTTGCGGTGTTCGTGCTGCGTGCACAGGCGAAGCGGAAGGCTCTGCGGGCATACAACGACAGCTTTGACTGCGATCTGGGAGACTGCTGCTGCGACGATTGCTGCTGCTCGGATGATGAGCCGGATGAAAACCCTAACGAATAAGCACAAGTGCGAAAAAGCCGTCCGTGGATCCCACGGACGGCTTTTTTTGCCGATTCTGCAGGAACGAACAGAATAAATTGCAAAAACGGCGTAAAAGCCCTTGTAAAATTGCAAAAAAATGGGTATAATAAATTGTTCGATCGCCGAATCAGGCAAACTCGGCGAATGGGGTCTGATGCCGAAGGGGGAAAAGAGCATGGTCCGAGCCATTGTAGGTGCCAACTGGGGCGATGAGGGAAAAGGAAAAATCACCGATGTTCTGGCGGCTCAGTCGGATGTGGTCATCCGGTTTCAGGGCGGCAGCAACGCCGGGCATACCATTATCAATCAGTATGGGAAATTTGCCCTGCACCAATTGCCGTCCGGGGTGTTCTACGATCACACCGTCAATATCATCGGCAACGGAGTGGCGTTGGATATCGGCAAATTTTTGAAAGAGACGGCGGCCCTAGAGGAAAAGGGCATCCGGCCCCGGTTGATGGTATCGGAGCGGACCCAGGTCGTGATGCCGTATCATGTGCTGTTCGATCAATATGAGGAAGAGCGGCTCGGCGGCAAATCCTTTGGATCCACCAAATCCGGGATTGCACCGTTTTATTCGGATAAATTTGCAAAGACCGGCTTTCAGATCTGTGAGCTGTTCGATGAAAAGGCCGCCTATGAGAAGCTGAAAGGCATTCTGGAGGTCAAGAATGTTCTGCTCGCTCATCTGTATCACAAGCCGCTGCTCGAGGCGGATGCGATATTCACCGAGATGATGCGGCTGCGGGACAGGGTTGCGCCCTATGTGGGGAATACCTTCTCCTTTCTGCGGGAGGCGCTGCGGTGGAATAAAAATATTTTGCTGGAAGGCCAGCTGGGGGCGCTCAAGGATCCGGATTACGGTATTTATCCCATGGTGACGTCGTCCTCCACCCTGGCCGGCTATGGGGCCATTGGGGCGGGACTGCCGCCATATGCCATCGAGGATATCCTCGTGGTGGTCAAAGCCTATTCGAGTGCTGTCGGTGCCGGCGCCTTCGTCAGCGAAATTTTTGGGGACGAGGCGCAGGAGATGCGGGTCCGCGGCGGCGATGCGG
Source organism: uncultured Oscillospiraceae bacterium (assembly GCA_902461995.1). Classification (GTDB taxonomy): domain Bacteria; phylum Bacillota; class Clostridia; order Oscillospirales; family Acutalibacteraceae; genus UMGS1623. Next base: position 6,219 of record CABQAA010000067.1, read on the forward strand.
GTGAATTCGGCGCTACGACCGGTCGGCCGAGGCGGATGGGCTGGTTCGACTGCGTGGCATCCCGCTACGGCGTGGAGGCGCAGGGGGCGACGGCGGTGGCGCTGACAGTGGTGGACGCGCTCGGGTATCTGGACAAGATCCCGGTCTGCGTCGGCTATGAAATCGACGGAACCGTGACTCGGGAATTCCCCACCACACCCGCTTTGGAGCGCGCGAAACCGGTGCTGGAGGTGCTGCCGGGCTGGAAGCAGGACGTCCGGGGGATTACCCGGTATGAGGACCTGCCGGTTAACTGCCGGGCGTATATCGAATTCATCGAGAAGCAGCTCGGCGTGCCGGTGACGATGGTGTCGAACGGTCCCGGCCGGGAGGAACTCATCCGGCGCTGAATAAGTCAAGATGCACACGGGAAGGACGGAAATCCATGCCGCAGGAAATGAAAGAAACGGTGCTGGTCCTGGACTTCGGGGGCCAATACAACCAGCTGATCGCCCGCCGGGTGAGGGAACACGGCGTGTATTCGGTGGTGAAAACCTATCGTACCCCTCTCGAGGAAATCCGGGAGGCGGGCTATAAGGGCATTATTTTTACCGGAGGGCCGAACAGCGTATACGACGAGGCATCTCCCCGCTATTCGAAAGAGATTCTGGAGCTGGGGATCCCGGTTCTCGGGATCTGTTACGGCGCCCAGCTCATGGCCTATCTCTTGGGAGGCCGGGTGTCGGGTGCTGACGACCAGCCGGGATGTGCCAGCGAGTACGGCGCTACGCGGGTGTACGTGACAGATCCGGAGAGCGTTTTGTTTCAGGGGCTGGAGCCGGAACAGGATTGCTTTATGAGCCATACCGACCGCATTGCCGGGCTGCCGGAGGGCTTCCGCATCACCGCCAAGACGGATCATTGTCCCTGCGCGGCGATGGAAGACCCCTCCAGGCGCCTGTATGCGGTGCAGTTTCATCCTGAAGTCCTGCACACGAAACGGGGCGGCGACATGCTGCGGCATTTTCTCTTTGACGTATGCGGCTGTGCCGGAGATTGGCAGATGGCCTCTTTTGTGGAGGACGCGGTCTGTCGGGTACGCAGGCAGATCGGGGATAAAAAGGTGCTGTGTGGTCTGTCCGGCGGAGTGGACAGCTCAGTGGCGGCCGTGCTGGTCGCCAAGGCCGTCGGCAGCCAGCTCACCTGCATTTTTGTGGATCACGGCCTGCTCCGCAAGGACGAGGGCGATCAGGTGGAGGCGATGTTTACCTCCCGGTATGACAATATCCGGTTTATCCGCGTGCACGCGGAGGAACGGTTCCTGTCCCGTCTGCGGGGTGTGAGCGAACCCGAACAGAAACGGAAAATCATCGGGGAAGAATTCATCCGCGTGTTTGAGGAAGAGGCCGCCAAGCTCGGCGGTGTGGATTTTCTGGTCCAAGGGACGATTTACCCCGATGTCATCGAAAGCGGCAGCGACCAAGCGGCGGTGATCAAGAGCCATCACAATGTCGGCGGACTGCCGGAGCGGATGAATCTCGGTTTGTGCGAGCCGCTGCGGGATCTTTTCAAAGATGAAGTTCGGCGCGCAGGACTGGAGCTTGGATTGCCCGAAGATATGGTGTGGCGCCAGCCGTTTCCGGGACCCGGCCTGGCGGTCCGTTGCATCGGGGAAGTCACGGCCGACCGGCTGCGCGTGCTGCGGGAGGCGGACGCCATTTTCCGGGAGGAAGTGGAAAAAGCCGGTCTCCGGGGGATGGTGAATCAGTATTTTGCTGTCCTGACCGACATGAGATCGGTGGGGGTGATGGGGGACAGCCGTACCTATGATTATACGGTTGCGCTCCGGGCGGTTTCGACCACGGATTTTATGACCGCCGATTGGACCCGCCTCCCGTGGGAAGTACTGGCCGAGGCATCGAGCCGTATCGTCAACGAAGTGAACGGCGTCAACCGGGTGGTGTACGACATCACGTCGAAACCCCCGGCCACCATCGAGTGGGAATAGACCTACTCATTTCACGATATGCCGCAGGCCTGCATAACATCAAGGTTTTTGTTGGTTTTGCCTGGCGTACCTTTTAAGAATATAGTGTACATGTTCGTATGTATGCAAATCTTTTGTACTGCGGATAGAAAACAAAATAAAGCCCTTGCCATAACCGGCAAGGGCTTTATTTTGAGAGAAGTAGCGAAAAAAGCTTTGGTTATGCAAAAGGCTGTGATACAATCGATCTACATAGCCAGATACAGAAGCGCCAGGATCAATTCCATCTTTGCACCATTTTTTACGAGCAAAAATGCCAGAAACAGCAAAAAAAGCTGTTCCTGGTCGTTACCGAGCAGCGACAGCAACCCTCCGTCACCCCGCTTTTCGGGCGGGGCTTTGATTTCCCGGACAGGTTCAGACTTGGAACGCGGCGTCTGTGTCTGCCTCGGCATGTTGCGGGCTTTATATTCGGAAAGCGGCTGGAATCCGGCCGCGTGCATCCATTCCATGCGGTTTTCGGCCAGTCCTTCCGCTGTGCGGCCACGGGAGTCTTCTGGATGGGCCATACGCCGCTCCCTTTCGCGGAGTTCGCGCACCC
>CABQAA010000068.1 GCA_902461995.1 uncultured Oscillospiraceae bacterium
CCACCCGGCTGCGGCGGCGCAGGCCGGCGGTATCGATGAAGAGAAACCGGCCGTGCTTGTTATCGACCTCCGTATCGATCGCGTCCCGTGTGGTGCCCGCGATGTCGGAGACGATGCTCCGCTCCTCCCCCGCCACGGCGTTGACCAAGGAGGACTTGCCGGCGTTCGGCTTGCCGATGACGGCCACCTTGACCAGATCACCGGCTTCTTCCTCCGTCTCCTCAAGGGGCAGATGCTCGAACACCGCGTCGAGCAGGTCGCCGGTTCCGGTCCCGTGGATGGAGGACACCGCGACCGGATCTCCCAATCCGAGGTTGTAGAATTCGTAAAACTCCGGCGGCAGCTCGCCGATCCGGTCGCATTTGTTGACGCACAGAACCACCGGCTTGCCGCTTTTCTGCAGCATGGCCGCCACATCGGCGTCGTTCGCCGTCACCCCCGCGTGCAGGTCGGTCACGAGGATAATCACATCCGCCTGTTCCATGGCGAGTTCTGCCTGACGGCGCATCTGGCGCAGAAGAACATCGTCGGTCTGGGGTTCGATCCCGCCCGTATCCGCGAGCAGAAGGGTGCGCCCCCGCCATTCACAGGGGGCGAAAACCCGATCTCTCGTCACTCCGGGGGTATCCTTGACAATGGACAGCCGCTGGCCGATGAGTTTGTTGAACAGCGTGGATTTTCCCACGTTCGGACGGCCTACAACGGCCACGACAGGCCTCGCCATACGCGTCCCTCCTTTTATATATAGTTCTAGTATGGGGCTTTTGAGAAGGGCCATACATCCGGCTCGGCATCACTCAGCGGAGAATCTCCCGCAGCAGAGCCGCACCGTCCACAGGCGTCACCCGCAGCTCGACGCCGAGTTCCCGTTCCACGTCCTCGGGCAGCACATCGTCGAGAAAGCGGTCCCCTTCATGCCGCAGCATGGCGTCGGGAATCAGCAGCACGGGCGCCGTCCGGCCCCGAAGCTGCCGGATCAGGTCGCCGCCGGTCACAAGACCCGCCACCGTGATTTTTTCACCGAAAAAGTCGTTGCGTACAGCGATGACATCCACATGCAGATTATCCCACTTTTTTCCGGCCTCGTCAATAAGCATCCGCAGAAGCGGTGCCGCCGCGACCCCGGTCGCAATCGTCATCGGTGAGCCTTTCGCCTCATCGCCGCAGTCCGCGAGAGCTTCGCGGAACTGCTGGAACAGCAGCGCGGTCAGGCCCACGCCATTTTCAAGCTGGGCCATCTCTCCGTAAAAATCCGCATCGGGGACGGCACGCTCCGCCTTAAGATAAAACTCATCTGCGGGATAAAACACCCGGTTTCCCCGTTCCGCCAACATCCGGTCCCCAAAGGTTTCGATCGCATCGACCACCGCCGCGGCCTCCTCTTTGGTGAAGGAGCGCAGAGGTTCCAGCCCGTCGCGGTATTTCGTCAGACCGACCGGCACCGCCGCCACACTTTCGACCGCGTCTCCGAGGACCGCGAGGTCGGTCATGCTCCGCATAAGCTCGTCTCCGTCATTGAGGCCCGGGCAGAGCACGAGTTGGCACTCCAGGCGGATCCCTGCGTCGGCAAACCGCCGCAGAAGCCCCAGCGTCTCCCCGGCAAATCGGTTGTTCATCATCCGGCAGCGCAGCTCCGGATTGGTGGTGTGGACCGAAACGTGGATAGGGCTGATATGCATGTCGAGAATCCGGGACACCTCGTGCTCGGACAGGTTGGTCAGGGTGATGTAATTGCCGAACAGGAAGGACAGACGGCTGTCGTCGTCCTTGAAATAAAGGCTCTCCCGCATGCCCGGCGGCATTTGATCGATAAAGCAGAACACGCATTTGTTCCGGCAGGTGTGCTGCTTGTCCATGAGATACGTCTCAAACAGCAGGCCGGTTTCCCCCTCCTCATCCCGATGCAACCGCACCACCCGTTTTCCCCGAGGGGAATCAACAACCGCCGTCAGGCGGGGTTCGTCGAGGTAGAAGCGGTAATCGAGCACGTCCATGATCTCATGGCCGTTCAGAGAAAGAAGCCGGTCCCCCGGCCGGATCCGTTTTCGGGCTGCCGGACTTTCCGGCACGACATCGCTGATGGTCACGGCCATCCGGCCTTCCCCTCCGTTTCCTTCTCACAAAAATAGAAGGCGCAACCTCTTGCAGGTTACACCCTCCATTTTGGCTTACTCGGATTCCAAACTGCCAGAAAAACTATGGTTCCGTTACGAAATCATGGTTTCCCGCTATTAGGCGTCCTTTTTGACGTACTGTTTGCCGTTGTAATAGCCGCAATTGCCGCAAAGACGATGCGCGCGCTTATATTCGCCGCACTGCGGGCATTTCACAAGCGCCGGAGCCTCGATCTTCCAGACATTGTTCCGTCTTTTATCCCGGCGCGCCTTGGAATGTTTTCTCTTCGGTACTATCGCCACCGTCAGCACCTCCTTAAACCTTCTTGAAGCCTACACCATCACGAGTGGTTCCACTGCCCCAGCGCCTCGAGACGGGGATCGACGGTCTTCGGCTTGCAGCCGCACAGACCTTCGTTGAGATCCTTGCCGCAGTGGGGGCACAGGCCCCGGCAGTCCTCGCGGCAAAGAACCTTGGACGGCAGGCTGAGGATCAAATCCGCTTCCACCAGGCTGTCGAGCGGAAGCTGATAATTATCCACCAGCACAAAATCGCCGTTGTCCTCGTTGTTCAGGGAGGTCACCAGAATATGCTCGAGCGGTACAATCCGTTCGCAGCGGATATCCCGCAGGCACCGGTCACACGCTCCCTCGTAGAGATAGCGCGCCTTTGCCCGCAGACTGACGACGTCGGCGGATACCCGAATCTCCCCCTCCACGGCCACAGGATGCGGAAATGGATGAGTTTCCCCCATCGTCAGCGCGGAAAAATCCAGCTCGACGTTCAGGGGCAGGGTGTCTTTTTCGCCCATAAACAAGGGCTTCAGTTGCAAAAGCATAATCCACCTCTAGTGTCACGCAGAATATTATATCGGTCTGGGCCCGGTTTGTCAACCATTTTTTCAAGGAATTCTCTCCGGAACGATTCAGCCCATGGTTCCGCGGACTGCCTCAAAATGTCCTGAGCGGAGGGCCGCGATCAGTGAGGCGTTGTCCCGGACCTCCGAGGCAAAGCGCACCCCCGTTCCGGAGAGATCCTCGAGTTCATGGTAATCCGAGCCGGCAATGGCCGCAAGCCCGCTCTCCACGGCAAAGGCGGCGGCGAGATCGTTATGGCTGTTGTGACGGCGGTTCCCGTTGAAAACTTCCAGCCCGTCGAGGTACTGTGCCGGGCAGCGGGTCAGGCCCGGCCGGAACGGATGAGCCTGCGCCCACCACAGCCCGTTGTCCCGGGCAAAATCGGAGAAAGCCGCGGGCGTCATGGCATAGAGCTCCGGATGCGCTTCCAGCAGCGCAGGCGTAACCCCATAGACGAGATAGTCATTGTCGCTGCCGACAAACCGCAGCTCGAGACCGAGCAGGATCGTCATGCCGAAGGCCTCGCCCGTACGCCTCGCCGCCCGCCAGCCGGAAAGATAGCGGTCCAGCCGCTCCTTCCAGACCAGCTCCTCCGGCATCGACTGAAATATGCCGGAGGTGTAATGATCGGTGACGACGATCCCGCCGTACCCCGCTTCGTGAAACAGCCGTACCCCATCCGCGGCGGCAACATGGCCGCAGGGACTGACTTCGCTTGTGTGATAATGCATTTCAAATAAACAGCCCATTCGCCTCATCCTTTGCATAGCCGCGCAAAAGGACGGGAACGGCCGTACCGTTCCCGTCCCCATCGGCGACCTGATCAGATTTCCACGGCCAGTTCCGCGATGCGGGCCGGAATATCGGCCTTATCCGCCGACACGGAAAGCACCAGGTTGGTCTCGGTTTTGTCCGAAAGATCCTTGAGTTTCTCGATGAAGGAAGCGAGCTTTTCGATATCGCTGCCGCCGATTTTCAAAGTGGAATCCACCAGAATATCGGTGATGTCGTAGTTGCCGGCGCACATACCGGCGATAAACCCATAGAAGCTGTCGAAGCCTTTGATTCCATATTCATCGGCAACAGCCAGACGCGCTTTATGACTGATGTCGTAGGTCAGCGTGCTGTCTTTTTCGATGAACACCACATTGCCCTTGGATTCCGCGGTAGCCGCGTTGCACATGTCGATCAGCCGTTTGGTCTTGCCGGACCCTTTTTTTCCGAGGATAAGCGTGATCATTTTGTTTTCCTCCTACCATATATGATAACCGCGAATGAGCGGTTTCTGCCTCTATAGCCCTCTGCCGTTTCCACGGCGGTTTACAAGCTCCGCAGGAACCCCATCAGGCGGCTCGCCAGGATGCGGTTTCCCGCGCCGTTTGGATGGGTGCCGTCCGGACAGAACAGCTCCCTGTTCAGCGGAACCGCGGGCTGTATGCCGCTGGTGTGCAGCAGGTCCAGCATCGGAACCGCATAATAGCCGGCCACTTCCCGGATAACCGCCGTATACTGCTCCATCGTGAATCCCGTCACCCGGTTGGGGCCGCCCAGCTCGGCAGCGCTGTGGATAGGAGACAGGAACACCACCGGCCTTCCGGGATACTTCTCCATCAGCCCCAGCAGCAGAGTGTGGCACGCGCCGTAAAACGTATCCGGCGTCCGATCCTCCCATGTCCCGATGGGGGCGGTACCGTGAAAATAATCGTTGCAGCCGCCGAACACCACGATCAAGTCTGCATCGTTGTCCATGCTGCCGTACCGCTGACAGAACGACGGAACATCCATCGGCTCCTGATTGGCAATCCGGCTGGCCGACACCCCGTAATTCCGGGCGGCGGCCAGGCCCAGTTCCTCTTTGACCATGTCCACATAACGCTCTTCAGGACGGGCCGTGCCCACTCCATAGGTGATACTGTCGCCGAGAAAGTTGACCTTCATACCCCGACAATCCATACCCATCCGTCCTTCCCGAGCCTTACCGTCCCAGGCGCTTTTCAAGAGAGGCGCGTTCGTCCGCGTATCCGGGCTTGCCGAGCAGCGCAAACATGTTCCGCTTGTAGCTTTCCACGCCGGGCTGGTCGAAGGGATTGACCCCGAGCATATAGCCGGAGACGGCGCAGGCCTTCTCGAAGAAATAGATCAGGTAACCGAGCTCCTCCTCGCAGACGGCGGGAACATGGAGCACAAGGCTGGGGGTGCCGCCGTCGCTGTGGGCGAGGACAGTCCCTTCAAACGCCTTGCGGTTGATATCGGCCATGGTCCGGCCGGTAAGGAAGTTGAGGCCGTCCACGTTTTCGGGATCGTGCCCGATGGTCAGCTCCTTCTGGGCTTTTTCCAGAAGCACGACGGTTTCAAATAGGATGTTGCTGCCGTCCTGGACGAACTGACCAAGGGAATGCAAATCGGTGGAGAATACCGCGGAGGCCGGGAACAGACCCTTGCCGTCCTTGCCTTCACTCTCACCGTAAAGCTGCTTCCACCACTCGTTCATCATGGTGTAACAGGGCTCGTAGCTGACCATCATCTCCACCGCACGGCCCTTCCGGAACAGGATGTTGCGGGCTGCGGCGTATTTGTAGCAAGCGTTTTTCTCGATGTCCGGATCGCGGAGTTCCTCGCGCGCCCGGGCGGCGCCCTGCATCAGGGCCGCGATGTCGCATCCGGCGACGGCGATGGGCAACAGACCGACCGCTGTTAAGACCGAGAAGCGGCCGCCGACGTCGTCCGGCACCACGAAGGTTTCATATCCTTCCCGATCGGCCAGGCCCTTGAGGGTGCCCTTAGCCTTGTCGGTGGTGACGTAAATGCGTTTTTTAGCTTCTTCCGGGCCGACGGTTTTCTCCAGATACTCCCGGAACACCCGGAACGCGATGGCGGGTTCGGTGGTGGTGCCGGATTTGGAGATGACGTTGATGGATACGCGGCGCCCCTCACACAGCTCGAGCAGTTCGGCAAGCGCCGTAGAGCTGATGGTGTTCCCCGCAAAATACACATCGGGAGTATCCTTTTTCTTGGCGTTGTAGTGCGGGGACTTTAAGAATTCAATGGCTGCCCGGGCACCCAGATAGGATCCGCCGATCCCGATGGCAATGAAGATATCGGTATCCTGGCGGATGCGGGCGGCGGCAGCCTCGATGCGCGTAAATTCTTCTTTGTCGTAGTTGACGGGCAGATCCACCCAGCCCAGAAAATCGTTGCCCGGGCCCTTGCCGCTTTCCAGCAGCTCATGGGCCGCGGTCACATGGGGCTGGATCGCGCTCCACTCATGGTCGCGGACGAATCCGTCCAGATAGCGGGTTTCCAACGTGGTCGACATGCACTGTTCCCCTCGGCTTTCTTCCTTTTAGATGCTTTTATTTTACAATAGATAGGCGCTGATTGCAACCACCCGTTTGTAAATTCTTTTTGTATACAGGTGTGCCTGCTCCGCCTTTTTTAGCATACCACTTCCGCGAGGCGCTTATGCTTTTTTCTAACTATAATAAAAGAACGCCCGCCTGAAACGGACAGGACATCCCGCCGAGGTCGTGGCGGCCGACGCAACGGACAACGGTCGGGGACTTTGGAGCTGTTTCTGACGCTCGTCTGTGCCTCTTTTTTTAATATCGATTATGCGGATGGTCCGTTCGACAGGGTTTCTGCCTGCCATACCATGCATCCCTTCACCGAGGCGCAGAAGCGGATGCCGTACGGGACAATCCACCGCCGGCCAAAAGAAAAGCGGCGATATAACAGAGCTCTCGAGAGAGTCCAAAAATCGCCGCCCGCATAGGGCTGCTGAACGGGCTCCAGCCCATCGACAGCCCCTTTCGTTATGCAAATGAGCTGAAAATTTTGAAAGGCGCGGTGTTCCGGACCATCGCCCTCGAAGAGGAAGGGGACGTGACGAAACAGCATCGCGCGATCAAATAAGGGGTGTTTCCCACCATCGAGAAGAATCCCCCGGTTTCACATTCGTGAAGCCGGGGGATTCTTGAGCTTGATTATTCAGCCTCTCGCATCCTTTTTAATCTGCTTGAGGCGTTTCATCATAGGCTCTTCCTGTCCGAACAAATCGTGCAGGCGGCGGTACTCCGCGTACAGCCGCTCGTATGTTTCCACATGGGCCGGAACCGGCCGGTAGACCGTCTCGTGCAGCCGGCCGAGCTTCCGCACGGCCTCCCCCACGTCCGCGAAGCCGGAAAGCTCGAGGCCGGCCGCGGCCGCGCCGAAGATCGCGCTGCCGAGCGCCCCCGACTGGGTGCTGCCCGACAGCCGGATCTCCCGGTTGCACACGTCGGCGTAAATCTGCATCATCATCGGGTCTTTGAGGGCAATGCCGCCGGCGGCATACAGTTCCTTGACCGGCACGCCCTTCTCTTCGAACGCCTCGATGATCCGCCTGGTGCCGTAGGCTGTCGCTTCGATCAGGGCGCGATAGATCTCCTCCGGCTTCGTCTGCAGGGTCATGCCCACGATCAGGCCGCTGAGATCGAAATCCATCAGCACCGACCGCACACCGTTCCACCAGTCGAGAGCCACGAGACCGCTCTCCCCGGGATTCAGGCGCTCCGCCTTTTCTCGCAAAAGGGCATGAATGTTCATTCCTCGTGCCTTCGCCTCGTCCCGATACGCCGCAGGCACACCGTTTTCGACGAACCACGCGAAATGGTCCCCCACGCAGGACTGCCCTGCCTCATACCCGTAAAATCCCGGCAGGATGCCGTCCTTTACGATACCGCAGGTGCCCGGGACCCCCTCCTCCGTCTCGGAAAGAAGCATATGACAGGTGGAGGTGCCCATAATCATCAGCATCTTGCCCGCGGCGTCGATCCCGCTGCCGGGAACCGAGGCGTGGGCATCGATGATTTCGACGGCCACGGCCGTGCCCTCTCTCAGTCCGGTCAGGGCGGCGGCCTCCCTGGTCAGGAATCCCGCCCGGCTGCCCAGGGGTTTAATATTCCGGTCGGTACCGTCGGGCGCCGCCAGCTTTTCCCGGACGAAATGCCGCATACGCGGATCGAGCGCCGCGAAGAAATCCTCCGAGGGATAGCCGGTACGGTGATGCCACAGGGCCTTATACCCTGCGTTGCAGGCACTACGCACCTCTTCCCCGCACAGCTGCCACACCACCCAGTCGCCCGCCTCGAGAATCCGGTCGGCCGCGTCGTACACGGCCGGGGCTTCCGCCGCGATCTGCATGGCCTTGGGAACCACCCACTCGCTGGATATCCGGCCTCCGTATAGGGACAGCCAGGACTCTCCCCGTTCTTCCGCCACTGCGTTCAGCCGGTCGGCGCAGTACTGGGCCGCGTGGTGCTTCCACAGCTTGACATAGGCGTGGGGTTCCCCCGCATATTCCGGCAGGAAACAGAGAGGTGTCCCCTCCGCCGTCGTGGGCAGGATGGTGCAGGAGGTGAAATCGATACCGATCCCCACCACCTCATCGGGAGAAACGCCCGCCTTCCGCAAAAGATCGGGCAGGGTGTGGTGCAGGGCATCCAGATAATCCTGCGGATGCTGCAGCGCCCAGTCGGTCCCGAGCGGCGTGCCGTCGGGCAGGGCGGTATCCATTACGGCGTGGGGATAGGCGAATTCGCTCACCGCGGCTTCTTCCCCGGTATCCAGATTCAGTAGCAGTGCCCGGGCCGACAGGGAACCGTAATCCACGCCGACAGCGTATCGATTCATATTGTCACCTCATTTAAACAGGGGTCCATAGACATGGCAGGCGCGGAAATCAGCGGATTCGGGGTCACGGGTGCCGAACGCGGCCCAGCAGTGGGGGCGGAACAGCTCCCCGTCGCTGAGGTTGTGCAGCGAGA
>CABQAA010000069.1 GCA_902461995.1 uncultured Oscillospiraceae bacterium
CACTCATCTGAGTGACCCGCCTTTGCGCGGACTATACCCTCTTAACCGTCGGACCCGCTACTCCTAATTGTATGGATGCGGCGCGGTCAGCGCTTGTTATATTGGCCGTTCAACCCTATACGCGCTCTTCCAGCCCCTCCTGATAGGTGCTGAGAACCAGAACATCGCCTTCGCTGACCAAGCTGTCCCCGCGGGGAATTTCCACGCGTCCATCCGCCTTCCGGATGAGGATGACCAGGGACCGGCGGGGAAAGACAATCTCCCGCAGCGTCTTTCCGGCATAGCGGTGGCCCTTTTCAATCGGCAGTTCTTCCAGCGTCACATCATCCTCGCCATGGTATATCTCCCCACCAAGCACCAGCGTATCCCCGGCCAGGATGGCGGTGTCCCCCTTCGGGATCAGGGGAACCCCCTCCCGCCGGACGAGAACAATCAAGGTATCGGCCACGAGATTCAGCTCCCCGATCGTCTTGCCCGCCCAGGGATGGTCCTGCGGAATCCGGGTCTGGATCAGGCGCATTTCGGCCTCGTCCTGATAATCGTTGAAGGTTTTGAGCACCTGATCGCCGTCCGCCTCCACCATGTGCAGCCGACGGGCGAAGAAGGGAAGCAGGGTGCCCTGGAATGCGACCGACAACAGACAGACGCAAAATACGATATGGAAGACGTCGTTTTTCAGCGCGGCGTTGCTGACCGTCGCGAGAATGGCAAACACGATGGAGGAGGCACCTCGGAGCCCCGCCCACGAGACGAGAAGCTGCTGCCGAAGCGGTGCACGAGTGGGAGTAAGGAGCGCAAACACCACGACGGGGCGGGAAACAAACGTGAGGAATAACGCAATGGCAATCGACGGCAGCAGGATCGACGGCATCTGGGACGGAAACGCCAGCAATCCGAGCAGGAAGAAGATCACAATCTGGGACAGGCCGGTGATGCCATCGAAGAAATGCACCAGCGAGCTTTTATTCGGAATCCGGCTGTTGCCGAGGAGAATCCCGGCCAAATAGGCGGCCAGGTATCCGTTTCCGCCGACCACGGAGGCCAGAGCGTAGGACAGCACCGCAGCGGCCACGACGAACAGAGCATCGAATCCGTCCGTGCTGAAACGCACATGCCTCAGCACAAAAACCGCCAGCAGAGCGACCAAGCCCCCTGCCAACAGACCGAAAACAATCTGCGCAAACAGGAGCCAGACGACCGAGCCGAGACCATCCCCCTGCATCAGGCCGAGCGCCGTCACGGTGAGCATATAGGAAATGGGATCGTTGCTGCCGCTTTCCACTTCCAGCAGGGAGTCGGTTCCGCCTTTTAAGCTGAGCTTTTTCGAACGGAGAATCGAAAACACCGAAGCGGCATCGGTGGAGCTGATGACCGAGCCGATCAAAAAACTCTCCAGCGGTCCGAACCGGAGAACAAAGTAACAGAAAAGGGCGGTCAGTGCCGCTGTAAAAATGACCCCCAGCGTCGAAAGACAAATTGCCTTGGCCGCGACGGGCCGGGCTGCCTTCCAGTTTGTACCGAAACCGCCGTAAAACAGAATGAAAATCAGCGCAAAGGAACAAATCTGCTCGGCGAAATGGAAATCGTCAAATGCAATTTTGAACAGGCCGTCGGATCCAAACAGCATGCCGAGCGCGATAAACACCAACAGCATGGGGACACCGAATCGGCCGGAAAACCGGCTGGCGGCGATGCAGATAAGCAAGATGGCCGCGCCAATAAGCAGAAGAAAAGTCAAAGGATTCTCCTTTCTAATCGCGGCCGCTGCGCAGGCGGCACAGGTGGATTTCCAATACAGCCGTGGGGATTCCATCGAGGCGAAAAGAGACGCGAACCGCTCGGTCACTCTCCACATACACTGGGACAAAGGAGGTGACAAGCATGTTTTCTTTTGGTTCTAAAAGCCGTGTTTATCTGAATGAACTGCTGGGCCGGCGCCCGGCGGCCAGGGCCCAAATCCGCGGAGACGCCAACCATCCCTCCCTGACCGGGGATGTATCTTTCTACCCGGTTGGAGGCGGGGTGCTGGTGCTGGCGGACATACACGGGCTGCCTGTGGCCGGCGCCGACTGCCCGGGACGGTTTTTTGGTTTTCATATTCATGAAGGCAGCGCCTGCACCGGAACAGAGCGGGATCCTTTCGCCGATGCGAAAGGCCATTTCAACCCGCAGAACTGTCCCCATCCGCAGCACGCAGGCGATCTGCCGCCCCTCTATGCGGGCCAGGGCCATGCGTGGAGTGTTTTCCTTGCCGACCGTTTCACTGTGGACGACATCATCGGCCGTACCGTCGTGATCCACAGCAATCCGGACGATTTTACATCCCAGCCTGCGGGCAATTCCGGCAGTCGGATCGCCTGTGGGGTCATACGCAAAGGATAACCGACAAACTGGTATACATGAACAGGCGGACGGGTTTCTTCCCGTTCCGCCTGTCGGCGTTTCCGGGGTTCTTTGCCGCCGACTTGGAGTCCCCGATCACAGGGACAATCCATATATCCCCTTATTTTCTCCAATAAGTCCGGCAGTCCCGTGTCCGATCAAGAAACCCATATTCGATCAGATAGCGGCGAAGCGTGACATAATCGTCAAAAATAGCCTTCAAGATCTGATTGACTTCCTTTTCTGTGTAGGACCGTTCCCGTTCAAATTCCTCTACGATCCTGGTCAGGGCGACGACCTTGCGCTTTTCCTTGGCGGAGAACACCCGGAGCTTCAGCGGTTCCAGGCTTTCAAACACAGCCGACAGGATTTTGTTCCGTTCCTTGTCCGTGACATCAAAGCGTTCGTCTAGAATCCGCACGGGAGGAGGCGAGATCAGCGCGGCGTCCTCCTGCGTGGATCTCCAGCCGATCGCCTGTTCGTACAGAACCAGATAGAGACGCGCCTGTTTGGCTCGTTCTCGAAAGACAAATTTTTGATGACGAATGGTCGAAGGGGAGACCCCTAGTTTTTCCGCGATTTCTGCATCGGACAGGCCTTGGTGAAACAGCGTAAACAGCTCTTTTTGATTGGCAGTGAGCGTGTTGTACTTGCTGTCTTGCCGCAGAAGTTCACCAAAACGGTCGGGATGCGCCCGTTCCAAATGCATGCGGATGGCACGGGCTGCCTCGAAATACCGGCCCTCGAACTCGAAGATTTCTCCGGCCTCAAATATTTTACCGCAGCAGACGCAGATCATCGCCCCCGTCGCGGTATCCATGCGATATCCCTGACGGAGTTCCTCATATGTCGGATTTTCAAGTGGCCGGATGGATTCGGGCATGATTCCCATCTCGTTTCCTTATACTATAAACATAATGGTATATGAGTTTACGGATTTTGTCAATTTATTTTTTAATCCTCTACGAAAGGCACTATCTCCCCCGGAAGCTTATCCCATGTGGCTCTTTGGTATTTCCGCTATTTTATGGACATGCTATAACGAAGGTATGCCGGATTTTCTTTCGGCGCCGATCACCAACTGTCCATGGGAGATGATGCGGTTGATGGACAGAAATAAGCCCGGCGACAGCCCACCGATGGAGTTAAAGAAAATCGGCGGTATTCTGCTGTCCCGTGAAGCGTATCGACTGGCTTTTTTGCTCGTCACGACAAGTTACACCGTCAGTTTTTTCGCCAAGGCCAGTACTCTATGCAACACCTTGCTGCTGGCATGGGGCGGTACGCTGTTTTTCGTGGATTTATTCACCAAACGAATTCTGTTTCAATCAAAGCGCTGCATTCCCTTGATCGTTTTTATGCTTTTATACATGGGTACTCTCTTAATCAATCGGCATATGCAACCTTTTGAAAACGGAAAGGTTCTGTTGGTCACGGGGCTCGAACTTTTTCTTCTGCTTCCGTATGACAGGAATCTGCCGATGAACCGCATCGAAGAGCAGCTGATCCGATTCAATCGGATTGTCGTTTGGTTTTCTTTGGTTTTTTCTGCTGCCGCCATCGTGATGTATCTGTTTTGGATCAACGGAACGGTGGGCGGTGTCTTTTTCGGCAGCAGCGGCGGCATGCTGTATGGGTTTTATTCCGGGCCCAATACGGGGGCGGCTTTGGCAAGTGCTTCTCTGGCGCTGTCCCTGGTAACCTGCCATCTGACATCCGGCCGGCCGACTCGGCTGACGCTCATCAACGGCGTCATCCAGCTGCTTTACCTTTACCTGTCGAATTCCCGCGCGTCGCTGTATGCGTTTGTCTTCTTTTTAGTATGGTACAGCTTGTTTTTTCTGAAAGGACTCCGCACGAAAGTGGAGGGTATGGCGGCCTCCGGCGTCGTTTTCCTTCTGGCGGAACCCGTCAAAATCCTGCTGCATGGACTCCAAAAGGGGATTCTTTGGGTGGTTTCCATCGTGCGGTTTCTCATCCGAGAGGTCGTGTTCCTCTTTGACAAGTGGTTTGGCGGCCCGTCCGATGGAGCGGAAGCGGCGCCCCCTCATCTCACGGAACCGGTCCAAACCTCCCCGCCGGATAAAGATATCGCTATGGGGTTTTTGAACGGGCGTGCCGAACTATGGCGGTGCGGAGGGGACATCCTGCGGGATCATCCGCTGTTCGGCGTGGGTTCCCGCAACCTGCCGGAGGTCGCCCGCCGGTATCGGCCCATCGAAGAGCTGCCCGGCATTGACGGCGGAGGTATGCACAATATCGTGATGCAGATTCTCGTTTCAAACGGCGTTTTGGGCTTTGCCGCTTTAGCGTCGTATGCCCTTATCTGCCTTGTCCAGCTGATCGGATATTTTAAAGAGCATCGGCTGTCCACCCACTCCAGTCGGACCGTGCTCCTGTGCGTCTGCATCCTTTTTCTGTTACTGGTACAAAATATGGTGGAAAACACCATTCTATTCAGCGCATCTTTTCATGCGGCGATTTTTTGGTCTTATTTGGGGTTCGCCCTCTTTTATATCGACAATAGCCGGACGATAAAAACAGAGGTCGACAGGACTCCGCAAGCCTGATGGAGGTTTTCATATGGTCAGCATCATTATGCCGTGCTATAACGTGGCGCCTTATGTGGGCCGGTCAATCGATTCGGTTTTGAACCAAACGTATGCCGACTGGGAACTGATCGCGGTTGACGACGGATCCACGGATGAAACCGGCGCCGTTTTACAAGCGTATAGCGAACGGGATTCCCGCATCCAATTGATCAAACAGCCGAACGGCGGGGTCTCGAAAGCCCGCAACACCGCAATAGCGGCCGCGGCCGGCGCGTTCATTTTTCCGCTCGACGGGGACGACTGGCTCGAACCAGCCTGCCTCGAAACCAGCGTCGCCTGCCTCGAACAAAGCGGTGCCGACGCCTGCATCTACAGTGTGCGCTATGTGGATGAACAGGGGACCGAATCCCGTGTCTTTGAATGCCCGTCTATTTGTTTCGATCAGCCGGTCATGAGCAGCCACGAGGTATTATACCGCAAAGGGCTGCGGGAAATCCTGATTTTCCAAGGCGGCATCCTGCTCCGTTCGAAAATTATCCGGAGCCATCATCTGTGTTATCCGGAAGGTTTCCGTTATGGGGAAGATAACCACTTCATCAATTCTTATCTGCGCTATGCCGATTCCGTGGCCTTTGCCCGCCAAACCCTCATGAATGTTCTGGTTCGCAGCGGTTCGGCCACACACAGCGGCATTTCCCCCCATTACATCGATGCCGTGCACCTCAATCGCCAATTTCAGCAATCTGTCCGGGAAACCGAGGCGGATCCGGAATTGCTGACTGCCTGCGATTTGGATTTTGTCCAGCTTTTAACGGCCAGCGCCAAAAACGTCATCGATTCCATGCCGGCTTTCGGATATGTCAAGGCCAAGCGGCTGATGAAACAATTTGGGATTCTGTCCGTCCAGCGGACGATATGCCCCGATGCCTTTTCGGCTCTTCCTTCTTCCAAACGCGCAGAATGGCGATGGTTCTGCCGGCATCCCCTCCTCTTTTTCTTTGGGGTAAAGATGCACCGGCTGCTGGAAAGGCCCCCCGCCTCTGCCCGTGCGAACGATTCAGCCAAAGGAGAGCCGCTTTATGGCGCCAAAGTCGATTTTCCGCAACACGGTCTTTAAACTTCTGCTGAATATCTGCAATATCATCATCCCCATTCTGGTCGGGCCGTATATCACACGGGTGCTCGACAAAGAGGTTTACGGCGCCTACAACGCTGCCAACGCTGCCTTTGCCATTTTTCTCTCAATCGGTTCGCTGGGACTTTATAACTACGGATTGCGGGAAATCAGCCGGGTGCGCGACGACAAAGACGCAGTGGACAAGCTGTTCAGCGAGCTGCTGGCCATCAGCCTGATCAGCAATATGGTTGTCTCTGCGATATACATCGTCTATGCCCTGCTCACCACCACAGGGACCACGACTCTCCTGTATGGGTTGTTCGCCATTCAGTTTATCGGCAATGCCGTGTATATCGAGTGGGTCAACGAAGGCATGGAGAATTACCGCTTTATCACCATTAAAACCGTTATCATTCGGGCGCTGTATGTCGCCGCCATGTTCCTGTTTGTCCGCAAAGGCTCGGATTTGCTGCCGTACACTCTGATTTTATCCCTGACCTATACCGTCAACTGTCTGGCGAGCTTTTTCTATGTGTCCCGGAAGATCCGCATTTCGTTCCGCGGCCTCCACCTACTGCCCCATCTCCGGCCTCTCCTGATCGTCTTCATCATTATGAACGTTAGCGTATTGTTTACCCAGATCGACAAGATCATGCTCGGCGCCTTTATCGATGAGGTGGCCGTTTCCGTCTATCAGATTCCGCATTACATCATGAGCATGATTTATTCGCTCGCCGTCGCCGTCGCCGCGGTATCGATCCCCCGCCTGTCCAACGTCCTGCACGCCGAGGGGCAGGCGGCTTTTCTGAAGCTCCACCGGAACGTGTCGCGCTCGTTTCTGTTTCTTCTTTTCCCCGCCTGTATGGGGGTTTTTGTGCTGGCCAGGGAGATCATCCTGCTGTACGGATCCGCCAAATATCTGGAATGCGTTCTGCCCATTGCCCTTTTCGCGCTCGCCTATATCCCGATCGCGTATACCTATCTTTTCGGCGACGTATTCTTATATATAGCCGGATATGAACGCATCCTGGCGCTTTTTCACCTGGGCGGCGGCCTGACCAATGTCGCTCTCAATTTTTTGCTGATCGCCCTGAAACAATTCACAGTTGAAACAGCCATCGGAACCCTGGCCGTCGCTTTCGGGGTGGTGATGACCGCCTGTTTTCTTTTTATCCGGTTCCGTTTGCACATCCCCTGCCGTCTCCTGGATCGCTATACCGGCCGGTATCTCCTGTTGTCTTTGACGTTTCTGCCTCTGGCCTGGCTGATCAAACAGCTGCACTGGGGAACGCTCGGCACAGCCGGGCTGACCGTTGTTTTATGTGCTGGCGTCTATATGGGCACGCTGGTCCTCCTCAAAGATCAAACGGTGCTGGCGTTGCTCGGCCGATGCAAGGGACCGGTCGGCCGGCTGCTCCGCAGAAAATGACCGGTGGGAGATTCCCCGGATCCTTCTCTGGTTTCCTGCAAGACCGTTATCATTCCGCACTTCTGAAAAAACTCTATAAAATCGCAGTTTTATTCAAAAAATCCGCTGTTCGCAAGGCTTTCGGCGTAAAAAAAGACCCTGCAAGGATTTTCCTTGCAAGGTCTTTTTGCTATTGGCTTTGCCTCGGGTTTTGTTGATGGGCTTTGCCCAAAAACAACCGGTGTCGCTTACTTGCCTTCCTTGATAGCAGCCTGAGCGGCGGCCAGACGGGCGATCGGCACCCGGAAGGGCGAGCAGGAGACATAGTTCAGGCCGATGTTGTGGCAGAACTCGACGGAGGAGGGATCGCCGCCGTGCTCACCGCAGATGCCCAGCTTGATGTCGGGGCGGGTGGCCCGGCCCTTTTCGGCGGCCATCTTCACGAGGGCGCCCACGCCGGTCTGGTCGAGACGGGCAAAGGGATCGGACTCGTAGATCTTGGCATCGTAGTAGGCATCGAGGAACTTGCCCGCATCGTCACGGCTGAAGCCGAAGGTCATCTGGGTCAGGTCGTTGGTGCCGAAGGAGAAGAACTCGGCTTCGGTGGCGATCTGATCGGCGGTGACGGCCGCGCGCGGAATCTCGATCATGGTGCCCACATGGTATTCCATCTTCACGCCGGCTTCCGCGATCAGGCGGTCGGCGGTGGAGGTGACGATGTCTTTGACAAATTTGAGCTCTTTGACCTCGCCGACCAGCGGAATCATGATCTCCGGCACCATGCTCCAATCCGGATGCTTTTTGCTGACGTTGATCGCGGCGTTGATGACGGCCGTGGTCTGCATCTCGGCAATTTCCGGATAGGTGACGGCCAGACGGCAGCCGCGGTGACCCATCATGGGGTTGAACTCATGCAGGGAGGCGATGACGGCCTTGAGATCCGCCACCGTGATGGAGAGCTCGGCCGCAATGGCGGCGATATCCTCTTCCTTGGTGGGGAGGAACTCGTGCAGCGGGGGATCCAGATACCGCACGGTCATGGGCCGGCCCTCGAGGACCTCGTACATATCTTCAAAATCTTTCTGCTGATAGGGCAGAAGTTTGGCGAGCGCCTTTTTACGGGATTCCACATCCTTAGCCACGATCATTTCGCGCATGGCCTTGATGCGGTCGGCTTCGAAGAACATGTGCTCGGTACGGCAGAGGCCGATGCCCTCGGCGCCGAACTTGACGGCCTGAGCCGCGTCACGGGGATTGTCGGCGTTGGTACGGACATTCAGGCGGCGGGCTTTGTCGGCCCAGCCCATATA
>CABQAA010000070.1 GCA_902461995.1 uncultured Oscillospiraceae bacterium
AGCATCTCAACGGCCTGTTAAAACCCACGTCGGGCCGGGTGCTGCTGGAGGGCCGGGATATCTGGGCCGAGCCGGGAAAGATCCGGGACGTCCGGTTCCGGGTGGGAATGGTGTTCCAGTATCCGGAGCATCAGCTCTTTGAGGACACCACCTACAAGGACATCGCCTTCGGCCCGAAAAACATGGGCCTGTCGCAGGACGAGATCGATGTGCGGGTCCGGCGGGCGGCGGCGTTCGTCGGACTGAAAGAAGAGCTGCTGGAAAAGTCCCCCTTCGAGTTGTCGGGCGGCGAAAAGCGCCGCGCCGCCATCGCGGGGGTGATGGCGATGGAACCCCGGGTCCTCATTCTCGACGAACCGACGGCGGGGCTTGATCCGAAGGGCCGGGACATGATCCTCGAGCAGATCCGCGCTTATAAAGAGGAAAACGACACCACCGTGCTCCTCGTCTCCCACAGCATGGAGGACGTGGCCCGGGTGGCGAAGCGGGTGCTCGTGATGAACGGCGGCAGAATCGCCATGTTTGCTCCGACGGCCGAGGTGTTTTCACGGGCGGAGGAACTGGAATCCATCGGCCTGTCCATCCCCGCGGTAACCAAGGTGTTCATGCGCCTGCGGGAGAAGGGCTATCCGGTCGGGGACAACGTCTATACCGTCGGGCAGGCCGAACAGCGGCTCCTGTCCCTTCTGAAGGGAGGGGATGCGACATGCTGAGCGGCATCACCATCGGGCAGTATTTTCCCGGGAATTCCCTGGTGCACAAAATGGATCCCCGGGTGAAATTGGTGCTCACTTTCGCCTATATCGTCGCGGTTTTCATTCCCCGCAACTGGATCGGACTGGCCGCCGCGGTGGCGTTTCTGATTGTTTCGGTGGCGCTTTCCCGTCTGCCGATCAAGCTCATCTGGAAGAGCATCAAGCCCATTCTGCCCCTGATCCTGTTCACGTCTGTGATCAATATTTTCTTTGTGGACGGGGACCCACTGGTCGACTGGTGGATCATCCATATCTCGGTTCAGGGCGTGGTCACGGCCGTGTTCATTGCGCTGCGTATCGTCTGTCTGATCGCGGGCAGCAGCCTGCTGACCTACACGACCTCTCCGACGACCCTGACCGATGCGCTCGAACGGCTGATGAAACCCCTGAAGGTGCTGCACGTCCACGTGCACGAGATTGCCATGATGATGACAATCGCCCTGCGCTTTATCCCGACCCTGGTGGAGGAGACCGATAAGATCATGTCGGCTCAGAAGGCCAGGGGTGCGGATATCGAAAGCGGCGGGCTGATGCAGCGAGTGCGGGCGCTTGTGCCCATCCTGATTCCGCTGTTCGTGTCTTCTTTTCGGAGGGCGTATGAGCTGGCGATGGCGATGGAGTGCCGCTGCTATCACGGCGGGGAGGGACGCACCCGGATGAAGCAGCTCCACATGGTGCCGCGGGATGTCGCCTGCCTGTTCGTGATGGCGGCGCTCATCGGCGGACTGATCGCTTTGAATATTCTGATTCCCGCGGTGCTGTAAAGTGGTTGTCAATGGGGAATTTATCTATACCTTGTCCCCAAACAATGAAAGTGAGGCTTGCCATGGCGCGGCTCCTGCTAACAATTCGATACGACGGGACCCGTTATCACGGCTGGCAGGTTCAGCAGAATGCCCTGACCGTGCAGGAGGTCCTGCAGGACGCGGTGGAACAGGTTACCGGAGTTCGCTCCGGCATCACGGGATGCAGCCGGACCGACGCGGGCGTTCACGCCCTCCGGTTCTGCTGCGCCATGGATACGGACAGTCCGCTCCGAGACGACCGGATGATCCGGGCGCTGAACGCCTGCCTGCCCGCCGATATCGCGGTGTACGAATGCCGGGAAGTGCCGCCGGATTTCCACCCCCGCTATATGGCTCGGGGCAAGCGGTATGGGTATTATATCTGGAACGGCATGGCGCGGCAGCCGTTTTGCAGCCGGTATGCGCTGCACCGCACAGGAAAACTCGATGAAGCGGGGATGAACGACACCGCTTCCCTGTTTCTGGGGACCCACGACTTTTCGGCTTTCTGTGCATCGGGAAGCGGGGTGGAGGACCGCGTCCGGACCGTGCGCACGGCGCACGTGGACCGGGACGGCGAAAGCCTCTGCTTTCATGTGGAAGCGGACGGCTTTCTCTACAATATGGTGCGGATCATGGTCGGTTCCCTCCTGGATGTGCAGACGGGTCGGCGGCAAAATGAGCAGATAGCCGAGGCTTTGCAGACAGGAAACCGTTCCCTGGCCGGTTTTACCGCGCCGGCGCAGGGGCTGTTTTTGGAAGACGTATTTTATCCGGAGGAGGTGCTGGCGTGGCAAGCAAACGAGACCTGAAAATTGCCCGGCATCAGCCGAAAAAAACGGGACGAAAGGACCGCCCGACCGTAGAAGATCTGCCGCCCGCGCTTTCCGACCTGCCTTCTCTGCCGGAAAGCGCGCCGGAGCCGGTCCCTGCCTCCAGAAAGCGAAAGCGCCGGCATCCGGTGCTGAAGGCGGCTGTCCGCCTGCTGGTGGTGGCGGCCGTATTGGTCGCGGGCCTCGCGGTCTGGAGAAACTGGGACAAGCTTGCACCCGAGGCGGTGCTGGACTGGATCGATCTGAAACTCGACGGGGCGGACAAAGGGGACGGATTTCCCTATGCCATCTCGGGAGATACGGTGGTTGCGATGGGGCAGGTCAAGAATAATTTGGCCCTTCTCACCGATACTTCACTCCTCTTTATCAATGAAAAGGGCGGCGAAATCGCCCGACGCAGTCATGCTTATGCGCATCCTCTTCTGGAAACCGCGGGTTCTTACGCGCTCGTTGCGGAACGGGGGGGCGGCCGTTATCAGCTCGAAACCCGGAGGGAAACCGTGCAGAGCGGCAAACTGGAAGGACGCAATATTCTGGCGGTTTCCATTCAGAAAGATGGAAGGTTTGCTCTGGCGACCGACACCTCCTCTCAAAGCTCTTTATCGGAGCTGGAGGTGTTTGATCGGAAGGGAAACTCGCTTTTCACCTGGAAAAGCCCCCGTCTGCTTCTGACGGATATCGCGCTGAGTCCCGACGGCAACCATCTGGCCGCTGTGGGCGTGACGGCGGATGGGGGGAATATGCGTTCTACCCTGATGGTATTCGATCTTTCCGACAAAAGCGCGGCTCCCGCGGAATACAGCGGGGACGGCCTGATGCTCTACGGCGTCACCTATTTCGCGGGGGGGACCGCGGCCGCTGTAGGCGATACCGAAATCTGGGTGGTCAAACCCGGCGGGACGCTGTTTGAAAAGCATACATATGACGGATTAGAGCCGAACGGTTACGCCTTTGGGGCATCTTCAGCCGGGATTGTGCTGCGCCATTCTGGGGCGACCGAGGGAGGCCGCCTGATGGTGGTCAACGCCTCGGGCGATATCGCATACACGGCCGAATTCGAGGGGGCCTACCGGCATTTGGCTCCAAATGAAAGCGGATTCTGGCTGCTGACCTCGGCGGTGCGGCATCGTGCCGGAATGGCGGGTCTGGATGGACAAGCCGCGGTGGAGGCCGACGGCCGTATGGTGGTCGATTATAAACAGAAGGCTATGGTGCTGGGCCTGACTGCCCTGACTCCGGCGGACACTCCGGCGTCATAAGGCGATTTGCAGAAGGGAGAACGAGAAATGGGCGTTCTGCTCGACGGCGTGATTGTACTGCTGGTCATCGTATGCTTGGTGGTCTGGTGGGATCGGGCGGTGTCTTCCGCTCTGTTTTCGCTGTTGTCCATCGCTGCGGCCCTGTCTGCTTCGGTTTTGTTCACGTTTCTGCTCTCCTCTCCAGTAGCGGACCATGTGTTTCGCCCGTCCGTCAGCCGGGCGGCAGCGTATGAGCTGGCGGATCTTGTCTCCGCCCCGCATTTGGATACCGGAGAGGAGACGGTGAAGGCGATCTCTTTTGAGTGGATGATCGAGGAGGGACCCGCTCCCTTTGTGGAGGTCCTACACAAGTACGGGTCCACCCTCGACGAGGTAAGAGAGGCTTATACCCTGTCTCCGGAATCCGAGACGGTGCTGAAGGTCGTCAGTCGTGGAATGGCCGATATGCTGGCGAAGGTATCTCTGCTCGCAGTGTTTTGGGTGGGGCTGGGGGTACTGTTCCGATGGGCAACCCGCCGTATCGAAAACAATCTGCGTCCTGCGAAACGGCTGAAGGGAATCCGGCGGCTGTGGCCGCTGCTCGCAGCCCTGGCGGTGGCCGTGGTGATTGTTTGGGGCGGTTCCTTGATGCTCGCGTGGGCGGTCCCGTATCTGGAGACGCACACCCTGCTGTTGACCCAGGACATGCTGGATTCCGCTCAAATTTATACAATTCTTAATTGGATTAACCCCTTTGCGTGGTTGTGCTTCTGAAGAGAACATGGTATAATAATCCAAACCGGCGTTTCAAAAAGTTGCTGCGGACTCCCGCCCCGTTGTCGGAGACTTCAGACAAACAAGGACGGCTGTTTTCTGCGGCCGGGGGAACGGCGGAACCGGCGTGCACAATACCACCGCGCATCTGTCGATCGCGGAGAGGGGTGGAGCAAAATGGCATATATTCTGGACGGTGCGGCTATACTAGTGGTACTTCTGGCGGTGTTCATCGGCTATCATCGCGGCTTTGTCCGCTCCCTGATCCAACTGGTGGGCCTGATCGCCGCGGCCGTCGTTGCGGCGGCCCTGAGTACGGGAATCGCGGCGCTGGTGTTCGACAGCTTCATCAGCGACAGCCTGGCGAGCACCATTTCGTCGAAGATTCAGACGGCCGATACCGCGTCGGCGGCCCAAAGCGTCCAGCAGGCGCTCGAGGAGCTGCCTGCGCCGATCGTTCACGCGCTTGAGCAGTATGTCGGGACGCCGCAGGATATCGTCTCCGGTATCGAAGGATCCCTGAACGGCAGCGCCGAAGCGGTCGCCGTGACGGTCGTCAAATCGGTCGTCCGTCCGATTGCGGTCGCACTGCTGCGTTTCCTCGTGTTCTTCATCTTGTTCATACTTTTGATGATCGTGGTGGGGCTGGTCGCCAAACTGATCAACGGACTTTTTAAAGTGCCGGTGCTCAAACAGGTCAACGGCGTCCTCGGGGCCGTGGTTGGCGTGGTGCAGGGCATCCTGCTCTTGTTTGTCGCCGTGACGGTGTTGCAGCTGGTGACGGCCTCGACCTCCGCGGATGCGGCGATTTCTTCCAAGGATGTGGAGAATTCGATTCTTGTCGGTTTTGTCGCCGACCATAACCCGATTACAAATGCCCTCGAGTCGGTCATGAAATCCCTGCCCGACACGTTGGTCTCGAAATAGAAAACAGGTGCCCGTCCGGGCACGCAAGAGGTTCAAGATGGTAGGAAACGTAAAATTTGTATGGAATATTCCGAATGCTCTGTCGATTGTCCGTCTGCTGCTTCTGCCGCTGTTCGTGGTGCTGATTCTGGTCGTGGAGCGGGACGCGGGTGTTCCGGTCTGGTCTTTCGCTGTACTGGTGCTTTCGGGCGTCACCGATTCCCTTGACGGGATCATCGCCCGCCGCTTTAACCAGATCACCGATATCGGCAAACTGCTCGACCCGGTCGCGGATAAAATCACACAGGTGACGGTGGTCATCTGCCTGGCAGTGCGATACACGGTGCTGATTCCCCTGGTGGTCATCTGCCTGCTTAAGGAACTTGTTCAGGCTATCGGCGGGTATATCCTGCTGCGGCGGGGGGAAAAAATCCAGGGAGCCAGATGGTTTGGCAAGGTGTCGACCTTTGTGTTTTACGGGGCGATGGCGCTCATCGTGCTGCTGCCGAATATGCCGGACTGGGTGCGGATTGGCCTGGTCATTCTGGTGGCGGCGCTGATGCTGTTTGCCTTTGTCAAATACATGATGATGTTCCTGCATCTCCGCCGGGACCTGCCCCAGAAGGACAGCCCGGCCGATGCTTCGAAATAAGGCACAGCGGCCGGGTCAGCCGGCCGCATACTTTTAGGGGCCGTGGGTCCGGGCGGATGCCGCTCCACCGATGGGTTCCGCCGAAGGAGGACGTTATGCTCTGTTCCCGTTGCAAAAAACGCCCCGCCGTGGTGTTCATCACCCGGATGGAAGGGGATAAACCTGTGAACGACGGAATCTGCCTGACCTGCGCCAAGGAGCTTGGGATCAAACCGGTGGACGATCTGCTGGAGAAATTCGGGATCACCGACGACGATATGGAGCAGATGGATCAGCAGCTCAGTGCCTTGATCAATCCGGGTGACGGAGAGGACGGCGACGGGGATTTTATGCCCGGCGGTGCCGCGACATTCCCGTTCCTGCAAAACCTTTTCGGCGGTGCGTCTGCCGCGCCGTCCGATGCGGGTTCGTCCGCGCCCGACGCCAAGGCGGCGGACAAGGAAAAAAAGCAGAAAGAGAAGAAACGAAAATACCTCAGTACCTACTGCACCGATCTGACCCGCAAGGCCCAGGCGGGGCAGCTCGATGCCATCATCGGGCGGGATCGGGAGATTTACCGGGTGGTGCAGATCCTCTCCCGCCGGACTAAAAACAACCCCTGCCTGATCGGGGAACCCGGCGTCGGCAAGACCGCCATCGCCGAGGGGCTTGCGCTGCGCATCGCGGCCGGAAACGTGCCGATGCGCCTGCAGCAGAAGGAAATCCATCTGCTCGATCTGACCGCACTCGTGGCCGGCACCCAGTTCCGCGGCCAGTTTGAGAGCCGGATCAAGGGCCTGGTCGACGAGGTGAAGGCGGAGGGGAACATCATCCTCTTCATTGACGAGGTGCACAATCTGGTGGGCACCGGGGATGCGGAGGGGAGCATGTCCGCCGCCAATATCCTGAAACCCGCCCTCTCCCGGGGCGAGATTCAGGTCATCGGTGCAACCACCTTTAACGAGTACCGGAAATACATTGAAAAGGATTCCGCACTCGAACGGCGTTTCCAGCCCGTGACGGTGGAGGAGCCCTCTCTCGACGACACGGTCGTTATGCTGAAGGGCATTAAGGGCTACTACGAGCAGTATCACGGCGTTACGGTGCCGGATCCGCTGCTCCGCCGTACGGCGGTGCTGTCGGAACGGTACATCACCGACCGCTTCCTGCCCGACAAGGCGATCGACCTGCTTGATGAGGCGTGCGCCGCGGCCGCGCTGAACAATACCAAGGCCGACGAATACGCCCATCTCCTGCTCAAAGCGGATCAGCTCCGCCGGAACGAGGAAGAGGAGATGGGAAAAGAGGCTATCGATTACGAAAAACTGGCGAACACCCGCGCCGAGCTGCTCAAGGTCGAGCAGGAGGTGGACGCGGTCCGTCCCGCGGCGACCAGCGCGCCGGTGACGGAGGGCGATCTCGCCAAGGTAATCGAGCTTTGGACGGGCATTCCGGCCTCCAAGGTTCGGGAAAACGAGCTGGCGAAGCTCGGCCGTCTGGAAGATGAGATGAAAAAGCGGATCATCGGGCAGGACGAGGCGGTGTCCCTCGTCGCGGCAGCCATCCGCCGCAGCCGGGTGCAGATCAGCCCCCGCCGCCGGCCCGCGTCCTTCATTTTCGTCGGGCCGACCGGCGTGGGCAAAACCGAGCTCGTCAAGGTGCTCGCCGCCCAGCTGTTCGATACCCCCGAAACCCTGATCCGGCTGGATATGTCGGAATTCATGGAGAAATACGCCGTCTCCCGCATCATCGGGTCGCCGCCCGGTTACGTGGGATACGACGAAGCGGGTCAGCTGACCGAAAAGGTCCGGCGCAAGCCCTATTCCGTTATCCTGTTCGATGAAATCGAAAAGGCCCACCCGGATGTGCTCAACATCCTGCTCCAAATCCTCGACGAGGGCCGGGTGACCGACGCTCACGGCCGGGTGGTGAATTTCGAGAACACCGTGATCGTCATGACGTCCAACGCGGGCAGCCAGTTCCGGGAAAACCTGATGGGTTTCGGCAAATCCGACGCGCAGGCCTCCCGGGATAAGGCGGCCAAGGCGTTGTCCGATTTCCTGCGGCCCGAATTCATCAGCCGGGTGGACGAAATCGTGTATTTCACCCCGCTGAAGGAAGAGGATTTCCGCCGGATCGCCGATCTGATGCTCGAGGAGCTGAAACAGCCCCTGTCCGAGCGGGGGATCGCCTTCTCCTGGACGGAGGAGGCCGCTGCCCTGTTGGCTGAGAAGGCGTACGGTGGCAAACGGGGCGCCCGCGATCTGCGGAACGCCGTCCGCCGCGAAGTGGAGGACAAAATTGCCTCCCTGATCGTGGATCGGTGCGATGAGGCGATCACTGCCATCGCGTTGTCGGCTGAGGAGGCACCGGAGGAGAAAACCGGCAAGCGTTTTAAGCTGGATACGATATGAAAAAAGGCTTCGGAGCTCTCGCTCCGAAGCCTTTTTTATACGACGGAGAAAACGCCTCTTGATCCCGGTGATTCGGTTCAAGGAGGGTTTGCCTCGAAAACCAGCCACGCTGGAAGATAAATGGATAGACCCCGAACTTCGGCGGTGCCTGATTGACAAAACAGGGGAAAGGGGATATTCTGTTTGAAAACAAGAGTGATTACGGTCTGGCTGAAGGATGGGGTCTACCGAAAATACGCGCGGATAGCCGAAAGAAAGGGACAGACGGTGGATGAAATGATCTCAGACCTTCTCAGAGAGAGCCAGCGGCCAATGAACCGAAAGGATTGGTATGAAGAGGGATATATCGGCCGAGGCGGCCCAGGATTGCCTCTTGA